>JBDTMO010000656.1:0-3510 GCA_039934235.1 bacterium
GGCGGCCGCGCGCGACTTGAATGTTCCGAGATTGCGCCGCTTGCCGGTTTTGGGATTCAATTTCTTCGAGTAGAGACGGAACTCACCAGTCTTGAGTTTGCGAATCATTTGATGGGTCCTCCGGCTGGGGGCGGAAAGCGTCGAAGCGGCGTTGGCGAAAGAGCGTTAGACGAACTTTCAACGCGGATTCACGCGGATTGGGCGGATAGTCGCGGATCGTTCGTACGGCCATCACAGTTGGTATCGTACTGGCCATCACACTATTGATGAAGATTTCGACTCCCCTAATACCGGTACTTGCCAGGCGAACTCGGATCTATTCGTACATCGGAGTAATCCGCGTGCATTCGCCAAATCCGCGTGAATCCGCGTTCAAGTTGGTTCACCGTTTTTTTTTGACGTTTTTCCCCGTCACTCGCCTACGCTCTTATCGCCCCTAATAGCAACGACCACACCATCGTGCCGAAATTCATACCCGTTTTCCTGACGATATTCGCCCTCGCCAACAGCGCCGCGAATGCACAGTCCGGCGCAAAGCCGATTCCCATTCGCATCGTTACCCAGATGGGCGACATCGATGCCGAGCTCGACTCCGCACGCGCGCCCGTGACCGTCACGAATTTTCTTCGGTACGTCGACGCGCACCTGTTCGATGGCGGGACATTCTTTCGCAGCGTCACGATGAGCAATCAGCCCAATGACTCCGTGCGCATCGAAGTCATTCAAGGCGGGATTGCCAACGAGAAACGCGCACAGGGGTTTCCCGTGATTCCACTCGAGCGCACCAACGTATCCGGCCTGCGCCACACGGACGGCACGCTCTCGATGGCTCGCAGCATACCGAACTCGGCAACCGGTTCGTTCTTCATCACGATCGGCGATCAGCCAGCGCTCGACTTTGCGGGTAAACGACAGCCCGATGGGCAGGGCTTCGCCGCGTTCGGTCACGTGACGAAAGGGCTGGACGTCGTTCGCAAAATTCAATCGCAACCCGCCAATGGGCAGACACTCGTCGTGCCCGCAACCATCGTCCGCGTCGTGCGCCTCTGAGGGTGACGCGCGCGAAGAGCCGGCATTAGTATCGTGGACTCCTTTCCCTTTGTTCGAGGCTTGACCGTGCTCCTCTCGAAGTCACTCGTCGTCCTGATCGCAGGCAGTGGTATTGCCGCAGGCGTGGCGGCCGCGCCGCTCATTGCTCCGCGCACCGAAATCGGTGCCTTTCGTGCCTTTGGTCGCTCGGTCGCGATCGCCGGCGAATATGCATTCGTCGGCGAGCCGAATGTCGTGCCGGCTGGCCGCTTCGGTGGCGGCCGAGGTGGCGCGCCGCCGGCAGCTGGAATCGTGCATGTCTACCGGCTTGTTGGCGGTACGTGGAAGGACGTCGGCCAACTGTCCGCCGCCACGCCAATTGGCGGCGACGGCTTCGGCTCGGCATTGGCGGCCGAGGGCGCGACCCTGCTCGTGGGGCAGGTGAGCCCGGCTCCGGTGGCAGCGAATCCAGGACGTCAGGGCGGACCAGGCGGTGCGCCTGCGCAGCCCGCCGCACCGCCACCGCCAGATACGGCCGTCGGCACGGTGCAGCTCTTCAAGCGCGGCGCGGACATGAAATGGACACCGGCTGGTGCACTGTCGGCCACTCATACTGGCGGCGCACAATTCGGGTCGGCGATGGTGATCGCTGGCGACATCGCGCTCGTGGGCGCGCCGGGTGAGACAGGCGGCGGTGCAGTGTACGCGTTCAAGCGCGCGACGGACGGCACGTGGTCGCTCACTGGCGCGTTGCCCGTGCAGGGTCTCGTCATGGGAGACCGTTTCGGTGCCGCAATCGCAATCGATGGCAATCGTGCTGTCGTCGGCGCACCCACACGGAAGGCGAAGGGCGCGTTCTATATTTTCCGTCGCGACGCAAACGGCGCGTGGACGCAGGAATCAGAACAGGCCGCGCCGACCAACCTGCCGGACAACTCGGGGTTCGGTGCCGCCATCGCCGTAAAGGGCGACCGCGTTATCGCCGGTGCACCGAATACGAATTTCACGCCGACCGTCCTGCCCAATCCGGCGCGTGACTCACTGCTCATTTCGCTGAACAGCACTCCTGCGGGCGCGGCGCGCGATTCCATCGTTGCGCGTCTCGCGACGATTGGCGCGGCAACAGGACGCGGCGGGCCACAGCAGGCCTTTGGTCGCGGGGGATCATTCGTCGGACTCGGCGCCGGACTCGTGATCGCATTTGAGCGCGCGTCGTTTGGTTCGTGGCGGATGGTCGGCACACTCGCTCCATTCGATTTCGGCAACGTCAACTTTGGCGCGGCGCTTGGTGTTGTTGGCAACGAGCTGTGGATTGGCGCGCCGGGTAGCGATGGCTCGGGTCGCATCTACCGCGCGCATGCCGACAAGGACGGCGGCTGGTCCGGCATGACGAAGCTCGGCGTCGACTCCATCGAGGCTGGCGCCCAGTGGGCGACGTCATTCGCTGTGAGCGGCGATAACGCGATCGTCGGCATGCCGGGTGACGGAGGCGGCGGTGGCACATCGGCGTTCCTGGTCAGGAAGAACAATGACTGGGTACTGCGCAGCCTCATCATGCCACCAATCACGGAGCGCTTTGCCGGCGTGACGGGGAAGGAAGTGCACTGCGCCAACGGCATGGCCACAGCGTTCGAGTGCAGCAACACAGGCTTGCTTTCGTTCATGCCGATTTCTGCTGTCGGCGGTAAGCGTGGCGTCAACCTGAGTGGAAGCTGGGGCTGGACCGATCCTGTTACAGGTCACGACATCTCGATCATTGGTCGCACGGACGCTGCCGCTTTCGTTGACGTGACTGATCCCACGCACCCGCGCTACCTGGGTGACTTGCCCAGGACGAAGGGCGCGAACATGTCGAGCTGGCGCGAGATCAAGACGTACAAGAACTACGCGCTCATCGTGTCGGACGGGTCGGGCGATCATCATGGCATCCAGATTTTCGATCTTACGCGGCTTCGCAATGTGAAGACGCCGCAGCGCTTCGCTGAAGACGCGCACTTTGATGCCGGCAGCATTCACGACATCGCGGTGAACGAAGCCAGCGGATATGCGTACGCCGTTGGAACCGCGTCGGGCGGTGAGCGCTGCAGCGGCGGTTCACTCATGATCAACATGAAAAATCCGCTCAAGCCGGAGTTCGCGGGTTGTTTTGCCGACGTCGGCACGGGTCGCGCGAAAACGGGCTACACCCACGACATTCTGTGCGTGATGTACAAGGGGCCGGACAAGCGGTACACGGGCCACGAAATTTGCATGGGATCGAACGAAACGACCGTGTCCATTCAGGACGTGACCGACAAGAAAAACGTGAAGGTGTTGTCGCACGCCGATTATCCAACTCCGGGGTACACCCACCAGGGTTGGTTCACGGAAGATCAGCGCTACTTCTTCATGAACGATGAAACCGACGAAACCGGCAACATTGGCAAGTCGGCCGAGGGTACGCGCACGATGATTTTTGATGTGGCCGATTTGGAGCAGCCG
>JBDTMO010000657.1:0-3493 GCA_039934235.1 bacterium
CCGCGACGCTGGTGCCAATCATGATCGCGAAGCGGCGATTGGAAGCCGTGGAGCGATAAGCGCGCAACGCCGTCGTTGCGCGCAGCTGGATGTCAACCAAAACGTGATTCGCGCTGTCAGAGTTCATCATGACGGCGGCCGCCTACCTGCTGGCGTCGACCACTTTACCGCAAGCGATGCGCTACTCTCTCCGTGCGTTGTTGACTGTCCTCATGGTCGCACCAATCGCACACGCTCAAGCTCCCGCCGCTGGTCCCCTTGTCTTGCTGCTTCCCGCAAACACCCGCGCCGCCGGAATGGGCAACGCCTGGGTTGCCGGCCGAGATGAGTCATCTGTCTTCTACAATCCCGCGCAGATCAATCCGACCACTGGGTTCGGCGGCCGGTTCGTGCGCTATGGATCGGGCGGCACACTAGGCACGCTCGCCAACGCCGTTGTCGTCAACTGGCTCACGCTGGGCTGGGGTGTGCAAGCCGTTGAGTTCAAGGCACCATCGGGAGCAACGTATCCGTTCGCGCCGGCGGACATTACACAGGGCGGCACGCGCGACGCGCAGAGCCTCGTTCTCGCGGGCGGTGGGAGCTTTCTCGTCAAGAAATTCCGCGCCGGAATCGGCGTGAAGTACGCCGAAGACCGTGTCGATGCGTCCGTCTTCTCGCCATCGATTCGCAAGAGCCTGTTGCTTGGTGATGTGGGCGTATCGCACTCGCTCTTATCGGGAACGGCGGCCCTGGCGGTCCAGAACATCGGCGACGATAGCCGCGTGGCGTTGCCGATTCAAACCACACTTGGCTGGACGCGCCAACTGCAGGCGCAGCAGCTCGACCTGGCCTTTGCCGCGCAAATCCTCGAGCGCAACAAGTGGGTCGGTGGTGGTGCCGGCATTGAAGCGGGGTATGGATGGATTGAAGGATGGTCCGCGGCGCTTCGCGCGGGTGCTCGTCGCCCAGAGACTGCAGCGCAACGACCTGTGTCGCTTGGCGGCACGCTGAACGCCGATCATCTCGCGCTCGACTACGCGCTGGAGTTCTTCGAGGGCAGTCGTTACGCGCATCACATTTCCATTCGCTGGCGCTGACGATGACCACTCGACGCTTTGTCACCCGCGCTGTCGTCGCAGCTCTCGCGCTGGTTGCCTGCTCGCAGCCGCTCAAGCTCGCAAAGGACGACTCGCCGACGGTGCTATCGCACCAAACGATCACCGCGCAGAATCCCGGCGAGCCGGGTCCGATGAAGGTGAATCGCCTGTATTACGGGAGCGGAACCGACAAGCAGCGATCCGAGTTCCGCGATTCTGTGACCATGAAGACGAAGGCCGTGGACATTTCCCCGTTTGCGTCGGTTGCGCCGGACAACGCGAACGACCGGAAGCAGTTTTGGGGATTCGACATGAAGACCGTTCCACTGAATGGGCGCGTGTGGTATCCCGAAGGTCCTGGGCCGTTTCCGCTCGTGCTGGTCGTGCACGGCAATCACAATCCGGAAGACTTCTCCGATCCCGGCTACGGCTATCTCGGTGAGCAGCTCGCGTCGCGCGGCTTTATCCTGGTGTCGATCGACGAGAATTTCATCAATGGGCTATCGGGCGAGAATGACGGCCGCGCATGGCTGCTGCTCAAGCACCTCGAAGCGTGGAAGCGGTTCAATGATTCCACCGGCAATCCGCTCTATCATCGAGTGGACATGAACAACATCGCGCTGATGGGGCATTCACGTGGCGGCGAGGCCGCGCCGCTCGCCGCAACCTTCAACAAGCTCAAGTTCTATCCTGACGACGCGAAGCAGAAGTTCGGATTTGGATTCGCCATCAAGGCAATCGTGTCCATCGCGCCGGTAGATGGACAGTACAAGGCGGCCGGGCAGTTCACGCCCCTCGAGAACGTGAACTATCTCGTCATCCACGGATCGCACGACGGCGACGTGTCCACCTTCCACGGACTGCGGCAATTCGAACGCCTGCGGTTTACGGATGGCAAGCCGTGGTTCAAGTCGGCGATCTACATGTACCGCGCAAATCACGGGCAGTGGAACACCGTGTGGAACAACAAGGACAACGGCCCTCGCAGCGGGCGGTCGCTCGACTTGCGCACGCTCATCGCGCCTGAAGAACAGCGCCAATTCGGCAAGCTCGCGATCTCGGCGTTCCTCGAGGCGACGCTGCACGGTAAAAAGGAGTACCTGCCGTTCTTCGAGGATCATCGCACCGCTGGTCACTGGCTGCCGAAGACGATGTACATCACGCGCTTCCAGGAGAGCGGTTACGCACCGCTCGCGGAGTATGACGAAGACATCGATGTCACGTCGGGCACGGTGCCGGGCGTCGAGCTACTGGGCGACAGCCTCGGCACGTGGAAAGAGGGTGTCCTGCCCTACCGGTCTCGTGGCGACGACCAGCGGCACAATGGCGTGTGGCTTGGCTGGAACAATCACCTCGCGGGTCGCGACACGACGAAGTTCGGAAAGCCTGCATCGTACACCATCACCATTTCTGACTCATTGCGCGCCGCACGTCATCCGGACATCAACAGCGCGATATACCTCTCGCTTGCGGCGACGAACGACAAGCCCGGACCGCGCGCGTTGCCCAAGGACACGACGAAGGCTGATACGTCGAAGGCCGGCAAGGCGCGAGCTGATTCGATTAAGGCGGACTCGATCAAGAACGCGCCACCGGCTCCTAAGAAGTCCACGGAACCAGATACAATTCCAATCGAGATCACCGTGGAGCTCGTGGATTCTGCGGGCCATTCGGCGCGGTTGCCGCTCAGCCGGTTCGGGACGATTCGCCGGCCGCTCGACACGAAAGTGTATCGGCGAGAGGGGCGAGATGACCAGCGATTTGCGACAACGTTCGAGCTGGTGCCGCAGACGTTCGTGATGCCGCTTGCGGACTTTGCGAAGATTGCACCGACGTTCAACTCGGGGACGTTAAAGACGATTCGCCTGGTGTTCGACAAGACGGCTGCCGCGACGGTTGTGGTATCTGACATCGGGTGGTCGCAGAAAATTGACCCGGCGTTTCTCGCGGCTCCCTTGCCTTGAACGCGCAATAATCCTTCGCCTCGCGCTCCTCTATCGAGCGCCCTTGAGCCAGAGCACGTAGTACGCCGGATGGCTCCCGAATTCGCCGTAGCAACCCGCTACGGTCATGCGCGATACGACAGTTCCGGTCAGTTCCGTCTCGTGACCGTGAGCAGCGAGTGGGTAATACTCGATCAGTTCCACATCACTTGCAGAATACGAACGGAGTGGGCGAGTGAGTGGGCGGTATCCGTTCTCGAGTATGCACGCGTCACCCTCAGGCATGCCGCGGCTGCGGGAGACGACTCCTCGCCCTTTTGGCACGCCACGCGTCACGAAATCGAGGGGCGTCGCCCCGAGCTTCTGAAGCTGCTCGGGACCAAAAAACTGGGACGAGCCTTCGGTGTGAAAACGTTGGCGGGTGTCGAGCTCTTTCCACGCTATCTCCGAGCGCCCAAAGCCACTCTCTTC
>JBDTMO010000658.1:0-3486 GCA_039934235.1 bacterium
GGTGGTCGAGCGGGGCTACGGCCGGCTGGAGTGGGCGGTGCTGGACTGGAACTCGGATGCCATTGGGTTCTACGAATCGCTCGGCGCACGCGCAATGAGCGAGTGGACGACGTACCGGCTGACGGGAGCGGCGCTTGCCGCTGTGGCGGCCGGATAGGGACAAAAACGGCCCCTTTCAGTTCGTTTCAGGACGACAATGGGTGACGGGCTGACAATCGCAAAGGTCAGCCTTATGATCAGGAAGGCGACGTCCAATTATCCCACCAGGACATGCGCATCTGGCTCCACTCGACGGCCAAAAGCTCCTCTCTCGGCGGCAGCACGGCGATCAGCATGGTCGCGCACGCCGTGCTCGTCGGCGTAGCTGTCTACGGCACCGGCGTAAGCGCCCGGCAGCTTCAGCAGGTGATCGCGGAGCGCGTGTCATATCTGCACTACCTGCCGCCGCCGGATCGGCGCCCGTCCTCTTCCAACGTCGTCGAGCACCTGCAGTACGTCGACGTGGGAACGCAGGGCGCGGCACTGGCTGAACGGGCTGACGGACGGGTGGTCGCGGCCGTTGGCGCGGCAAAGTCCAAACAGTCAGGGGGAGAGCAGGGCGACGAGATTCGTGCTGCGGCACCGTCCGAGGCGTACGAATCGCCAGACTCCGTGTACTCCATGCTCGACGTCGAGGAAACGGCCGCGCGCACTGCGGGCAGTGCGGCGCCGGTCTACCCGCCGGACCTCATGAAGGCTGGCACGCAAGGCGGTGTCTTCATTCGCTTCGTGGTGGATAGCTCAGGTCGGGCGGACGCCAGTTCCATCGAGGTCATCCGCTCGACGAACCCGCAGTTCACGCAGTCCGTGCGACAAGCGGTGCCGCTCATGATGTTCACGCCCGCCACCGTGGGCGGTCGCCACGTGCGACAACTCGTCGAGCAGAACTTCGAGTTCAAGCTCACTCGGCCCGCCCCCGCCGAGCATACGCGCGTGCAACCCGTACCGTGACGGCAGCCGAATTCACCGGCTTTCGTCCTGCAGGTCCTGCGTTTCTTCGGTCCCTCAAGCGTCACAACGATCGCGAGTGGTTCGAGCGCAATCGCGCGACGTACGAGACCGAATTGCGCGCTCCACTTGCAGCGCTCGCCGAAGAGATTGACGTCCGTTTAGCCACGCTTGCGCCGGAAATCATTGGCGACCCGAAGCGTTCGCTCTTTCGCATTCATCGCGATGTGCGCTTCTCGAACGACAAGTCGCCGTACAAGACGCACGTTGCCTGCTGGTTCCATCACGTCGACGCAGGGCGTGGCGTGGGGACGCAGACTCCGCATGGCGGTGCCGGATTCTATTTCCATTTGGAGGGGACGCGCGCGTCGATCGGTGGTGGAATCTGGATGCCGCCAAGGCCCACGCTGCAAAAAATTCGTGAGTCGATCGATGAAGACCCGCGTCCGCTGATGAAGATTCTTTCTGATCCGAGCAGGCGTCGGCGATTTGGCGGTCTGGCGGAAGAAAACATGCTGACGCGCATGCCACGGGGTTACGCCGACACGCATCCCGCCGCGACGCTGTTGCGACATCAGTCGTACACCCTTGGTCGCGATCTAAAGCAGTCGGACCTATTCAGCGCTAAGCTGCCCGACGTGCTCGAGCGCGAATACGAACGACTGTTGCCACTCGTGCGCTGGATCAATACCGCACTCGGTCTTCGGATGCTCGCGCGCCGCTGACGCTCGGCATAAATTCGCGAGATGACACCCGGAGCCACGCATCCGGTGACGATGCGTCGAGCGACGACGGCAGATGCCGCGCTCCTTGCATCGCTCGCCACGACCACGTTCAGTGATACGTTCGGCACCGCGAATACGCCGGAGAACATGGCGTTGTATCTGGCCAGGGCGTTTGGTGAAGACATCCAGCGCCGCGAGCTCGCCGACGCTCGGCACATTGTATTTCTCGCCGAGTGTGCGGGCGAGGTGGCGGGTTACGTGATGCTGCGCGATGGCGCGGTGAACGACGCGGTGGGAGACGCAAACGCCATCGAGATTGCGCGGCTCTACGCGACGAAGGCGTTTCTCGGTGCGGGAATTGGTGCGACGTTGATGCAGCGCTGCCTGGACGAAGCTGCGGCGCGTGGCCGGAGCACGATCTGGCTTGCCGTGTGGGAGCACAATCCGCGCGCCATCGCTTTCTATACCCGGTGGGGTTTTGGAGGGGTTGGCGGAACGACCTTCATGTTGGGTCATGACCTGCAGTCGGATCGCGTGATGGCGCGTCGCGTCGCTGGCGTGGCCGAGGAGAAATAAGATGAGACATACCGTCAAGCTGCGTGACGTCGTCGTGGGGCACTCCGACCTCGAGTCGGTGGACGTGTCGCTCGGTCGTGCGTGGGGAAATTTTCGTCCGGGACTTGGCTATGAGTTGGTGCAGCCCGTGTTCCGGTTGTTCACGGAGGCGGTGCCGATGCTGGGCGGCGAACCACGGGACCAGGACAAGCTCGCGCGGTATCATGCGGCGCGAGACCGGCTTGGGTTGTCGCTGGTCGATGCGCGTGGAAACGTGATCGAGACGTCGGCGATCCACATCGCGGACTATCTCGAGGCGAAGGGCAAGCTGGAGCTCGAAGTGTTGATCAGCGATGAGGAGTACTGGGAATCGCGCGGGAATTGAGCCAGGTGCAGATCCTTCGACTCGCTTCGCTCGCTCAGGATGACAACTCCTGACATGTTGTTTTTACATTTTATCGAATCTCACTGTGCGCTCACGCTATTTGCTCGCGTTTACGTTCGTGATGTGCGGCGCCCTGCCTGCCCGCGCACAATTGCGCGCCACGTCGGTGCTCACGCTCGACGGTGCCCGGAACATCGTTGCGGCCTCGGAAGAGGAGGCGAAGAAGAACAATTGGTCGATGTCGGTTGCGATCGTCGACGCCTCTGGTGGGCTCGTGCTCTTTCACAAGGGCGACGGGTCGCGGCCATCGAATGTCGATTTCGCGCTGGCCAAGGCACGCACCGCCGCACGCTTTCAGCGCGCCACCAAGACGCTCGACTCGGCGGTGACGGCGGGGCGCTTGCAGTGGCTGGCTGTCGACGCGCTTCCGATCGAGGGTGGAGTGCCGATCATCGTCGATGGACAGATCATCGGCGCGGTTGGCGTAAGTGGCGGCACGGCGGCGCAGGACGCACAGGTTGCAAGCGCGGGAATCGCGGCACTCAAGACGGCGGTCGTGCGATAGGCCGGCAGCTAGTGATAGTCGTGACGCTTGGCGAACTCCGCGCCCACCGCGGCTTCGAGCGCGCGAAACTGTTTTGCGCGCACGTTCACCACGTTCTGTTCCACTTGAAGCACGCCTCGCACAAGGAGCAGCGGTGTGCGAGAGATCAGTAGCGCCTGTCGCTCGAAGCGCGGCGGTGTCACGACGACATTGACCAATCCCGTTTCATCCTCGAGCGTGAGGAACACAAAGCCTTTCGCCGTGCCTGGCCGCTGGCGACAGATCACCAG
>JBDTMO010000659.1:0-3480 GCA_039934235.1 bacterium
CGGACGGAAAGGGCATGAATCCCCAACTCCAGAATCCTGGAATGGCGATTCATCCACCCAACCTCTACCTCGGCTACGTCGCGACGGCCATTCCGTTTGCCTTCGCGATCGCGGCGCTCATCACGCGAAAGCTCGACGCCACATGGCTGCTGATCGTGCGCCGCTGGGCGCTCATCTCCTGGTTCTTCCTCACCGTCGGCATTACGCTCGGCATGTGGTGGGCGTACGTCGAGCTTGGGTGGAGCGGGTACTGGGCATGGGATCCCGTCGAGAACGCGAGCTTCCTCCCCTGGCTCACGGGCACGGCGTTCCTGCACTCCATCATGATTCAGGAGAAGCGCGGAATGCTGCGCAAATGGAATGTCGTGCTGGTGGTGACGACCTTCCTGCTCGCGATCTTCGGCACGTTTCTCACGCGCAGTGGCATGATCGAGAGCGTCCACTCGTTCGCGCAGTCGCCCGTGGGAACATGGTTCGCCACGTTCTTCCTCGCGAGCACCGGCGCGACGATCTACTTCGTCGCCACTCGGCTCAAGGATCTCGAGGCTACCGCCACACTCGAGAGCATGATCAGCCGAGAGGCGGCCTTCCTCTACAACAATCTGGTGCTCGTTGGAATTGCGTTCTCTGTTCTGTGGGGAACGCTGTTTCCGCTCATCAGCGAATTCGTGCGGGGCTCCAAGATCACCGTCGGTCCGCCCTTCTTCAACGCCGTGAACATTCCGCTTGGGTTGCTGTTGCTCGCGCTTACGGGCATCGGGCCGCTCATCGCGTGGCGCAAGGCGTCGACGTCCAACCTGAAGCGCCAGTTCATTTTCCCAACGACATCCGGAATCGTCGTTGGCGCCGGGCTCTTTGCCCTCGGCATGCGAAATGGGCACGCGCTCGTCGCCTACACGTTGGCTGGCTTCGTAGCCGGAACCATTGGCCAGGAGTTCTACAAGGGCATCGGCGCACGACGTTCCATTCACGGCGAGTCACTGTTCGTTGCAGTCATTCGGCTCGTGGCAAGGAATCGCCGTCGCTACGGCGGGTACATCGTGCACGCCGGCATCGTCATTCTCTTTTCTGCCTTCGCCGGGTTGGCGTTCAAGAAGGATCACGACGTGCAGATCAAGGCTGGCGAGACGAAGGAACTTGTCGATCCGCTCGGACATCGCTGGCGCTTCGTGAGTCAGGGCGTGTCCACATCGGAAACTCTCAATCGCTTCGTCACAGGCATTGGCCTCGAAGTGTTCCGCGATGGCGTGCCGCAGGGCATCCTCACGAGCGAGAAGCGCCAGTACTTCGACAGCAACAAGCAGCCGCAGTTCGAGCCGAGCACCGAGGTCGGAATCCAGACGTCGGCGATGTTGGACTTGTACGTCGTACTCGCTGGCGTTCGCGACGACACCGCGGAATTGCGCATCAGCTTCAACCCGCTCGTCGTGTGGGTCTGGATTGGCGGGATGATCATGGCGATCGGTGGCCTCATCGTGATGTGGCCGCAGGCTGAACGTCGTCGCGCGCCGAGTGGGTATGTCGCGACGCTTGCACCGGCGCACGAGCTGGCGACAGCGCGGTGACGATGCACCGTCGTGAGTTCATGGCCCGCGCCTCGTTCGGCGTCGCGTCGCTCGTGATGGCGCGGTCGGTGTTCGCGCAGCAAACCGCGAGGCCGCAAGCGCCGGCGCAAGGCAATACGTCGAACCTGTTCGACATGAATCAGGACGCGGCCAAGACCGTCCGTCGTCCTGCAAAGCCCGGCGCTGTTAAATCGATGAACGACGAGGAGCGCGATGCGCTCGAACGTCAGATTCGCTGCCAGTGCGGCTGCACGCTCGATGTCTATATCTGCCGCACCACGGACTTTTCGTGTCAGGTGTCGCCTGCGATGCACCGTGACATCATCTCGCTGGTCGAAGGCGGCTACCCGGCGCAGGAGATTCTCGACGCATTCGTCACCACGTATGGCGAAAGAGCACTGATGGCGCCTAAGCGCGAGGGCTTCAATCTCGCGGGGTATCTCGTTCCGTTTGCCGCCCTCGGCGTTGGTGCCGTGGCGCTTACTGTCGTCTTGCGCGGTATGTCGCGTCGCCCCGCGCCCGTTGCGAATGGCCCATCTGTGGTGCCGCCTGCAGGCGTAATCGCCACCGATGACGAGATGACAAAACTGCAGGCCGCCATCCGGAAGGACGACTAGTGCTTGCGCTCGTGGTTGGAACGCTGCTCGCCATCGGCGCGCTCGCGTTCGTGCTGTATCCGCTGTTTGCCGGAGTCGTGCTTACGCCGTTCCGCGCCCCTCTTTCCGCGAAGCAAGCTGCGGGCGCGGCAGAGCAGGAAGCGGTCGTGGCACTGCGCGAAATCGAATTTGACCGCGCGACGGGTAAGCTCTCTGATTCCGACTATGGCGAACTGCACGCGCGCTACACGGAGCACGCGCTTGCGGCGATGCGTGGCGGTGCCGTAGATGCGTCAACCGACGACCCACTCGAGGCAGCGGTGCGCGCGTATCGTGCGCGCATGGCCCAGTGCGTTACCTGCGGCCCGCGTCCGGAGCCCGATGCGATCTACTGCTCGAATTGCGGGTTGTATCTCCCTGGTGCGTGCGCGCATTGCGGGAGTCCGGTAAGCGAACCGGCCGCCGCCTTTTGCGTGGCGTGCGGCCGGCAACTCGCGGCGTAGTCTGGCTGAGCCGTAAAAATCATGCCGGCCTAGACCGAAGCGCGCAAGCGTGGCAACCTTCCATCCGCACAGGCTTCTTCTGCCGCGCGCTGCGATTCTCCCGTCGCTCGGCTGACGCTGCTCGGGAATAGAACTTCCACGGCACTGCATGCATGGATTTCACGTCTGCCAGATGGGTGCTTCCAGTATTTCTGCTTACCAGCGCAAACGCGGTGCGTGCGCAGGTTCCGGCGTCCACCGCTGTCCGCGTCACGACGGGAACGCTCGCTGGCATCGTGAAGGACACACTTGGCAATGTGCTGGCCGACGTCGACGTCTCGATCCCGGACATCCGAAGATCTGCTCGCTCCGACGCGGCGGGCAACTTCGTCCTCGCGCAGATCCCGCCAGGAACCTACGAAGTTTGGACTCGCAGGATCGGGTACATCATTGTCCAATTCAAATGGACAGCTCGCGCCGACGAGCGACTCGAAGTGGCCTTGACCATGCGGCCCCTACCGCACACCCTGGACCCCGTCACGATCTGGGCGAGTGAAGACCGGCAGATGAAATCCAAGTCGCTGGTCAAGGGGATCGTGATGGATTCCGCCGGTTTTCCCGTGCAGGGCGTGGAAGTGCAACTGATCGGGTCCGGACGCGCAACCGTCACCGGCAGCGACGGCACATTCGCCTTCCGGCACGTGAAGCCCGGTCAGTTGATCGTACGCGCGAGGCTCCTTGGTTACTCGCCGAGTACGTCTCGATTCCAATTGGTCGAGGACGACGAACGCGAAGTGTTTCTTCGCATGGGAAACCTGGCGCAACAGCTCGACGAAG
>JBDTMO010000660.1:0-3466 GCA_039934235.1 bacterium
AATTCGGTCCAGCGCGGCCTTTACGCCCGGCACGCCCATTCCACCAACGACCTTTCCAGCGAGCGGGGTGAGTGCCACCTGCGCGCGTTCCGCGGCTTCGGAATCACCACGCTCGTGCGCGCGCCACACGTCGAACACCAACTCGGGCGCGAACAGGCTCGCCGCGAGAATTCCGCCGTACGCGCCCATGCGCAGCGCCGCCGCAAAGAAAGGCCCGTTGCCCGTGAGCACGCGAAACGTCTCACTCTGTGACTGTAGGTACCCCGTAAAGAGCGTCGCGTCGCCCGAACTGTCCTTCATGCCGACGACATTCTCATGCAGCGCCAGCGACGCGACAACATCCGGCGGCAGCGCAAAGTGCATGTACTTGGGAATCGTATAGAGCAGCACCGGCACCGGGCTCTCGTCAGCAATTCGCCGATAGTGATCGAGCAACGCGTCAGGCGTCATCGCGTCGCCATAGTAGTGCGGCGCGACCACGAGCACGCCATCAGCGCCACGCTCGGCGGCCGCACGCGTCCGTGCAATGGTCGCGCGCGTGGACTCGGAGCCCGTGCCCACGAGCAACGTGTGCTCGCTCGTGACGACCTGCCGGCTACGCTCCACGAGCTGGTTGCGCTCCGCATCGTCAAGCAACGCCGCCTCGCCAGTTGAACCCGTGATGACGATGCCGCATGCGCCCGATGCGAGATGCGCGCGCACGTTGTGCGCGAATGCATCGGCGTCCACATCGCCATTCGCGTCGAACGGAGTGACAACCGGCGCGAGAACTCCCCGGAGATTGATCACTGGCCCAAAAAGTCGAAGCCGCCACCCGTCATGCCTTCCATCACGGGCACCGAGCCCGCCGGCGCAGTGGCTGCGTCGGTGACCACTGGCTGAGAAGCCGTCGTCCTCCCCGTGGACCGGCTGAACATGTTCATCTTCAGCTGGAAGTCAGACGGATTGGTCGCAGCGGCCATCGCGGTTTCAAACGTCACCGTCCCGTCCTGCACCAGGTCGGAAAGATGCTGGTCGAACGTCTGCATGCCGTACTGATCCCGACCATCCTCGATGTAGTCGCGAATTTCGTGAATGCGCCCGCCGTCCGCGATCATGTCGCGGACGGCAGGCGTTACGATGAGAATTTCCGCGGCCACGGCGCGCCCGTTGCCGTCGGCACGCGGAAGCAATCGCTGCGATACAACGGACGTGAGCGTCTCGCTAAGACGAATGCGCACGACGTTCTGCTCTTCCGGCGGGAACATCGCCATGATGCGGAGAATCGTGCTCTGCGCATCCGGCGTGTGCAGCGTGGAAATGAGGAGATGGCCCGTCTCGGCCGCCTTCATCGCCGTATCGATCGTCTCGGCATCGCGCATTTCTCCGATCATCACGACGTCTGGGTCCTGACGCAGCGCGGCACGTAAACCCATCTTGAAGTCGACGGTGTCCTGTCCAATTTCGCGCTGCGTAATCGCGCTCTGGATGTCGCTATGGAGAAACTCGATCGGATTTTCGAGGGTGAGGATGTGGCGGTTCTCATGGCTGTTGATGTAGTGCACCATCGCCGCCATCGTACTCGACTTGCCCGACCCCGTCACACCCGTCACCAGCACCATGCCGCGCTCCGCCTCGGCCACCTTGGCCAGGGCCGGAGGCAACCGGAGCTTTTCGAACGTCGGCACCTCGAAGGGGATGACACGCATCACGATCATGAAGCTCGACCGCTGCTTCATGATGTTCACGCGAAAGCGACCGATGCCCGGCGCAGACCACGAGCAATCGTAATCCGTGATCTTGTCGAGACGCAGCTTGTCGTCCTCGTTCGCCATCAGGTGCAGCGCGATCGTGCGCGTCTGATCCGGCGTCAGCGCCTGCTTCGTGAGCGGCACCAGCTTGCCGTGAATGCGCGCACGAAACACGTCGCCCGCCTTGATGTGGACGTCCGACGCCCCGCGATCGACGGCGGCCTTGATGATGCGTTCCATGAATCAGTATCCTGCGTTCTTGTCAACGAGGTTGCGCAGCGGTTCGCCAGCCGCGTAACGGCGCCAATTGTCCACAAAAAGATCGAGTTGGCGAGGCCAGAACCGCCCCGGCGAGACGGGCGACACGTGTGGAACGACGAGCGCCGACCGAAGCTGCCATAGGCGGCTGGTGGTCGCCAGTGGTTCCTCACGAAAGACGTCGAGCACCGCGCCTCGTAACCGATCCGCCTCGAGAAGATCCGCCAACGCCTCCTCGTCCAGCATCGCGCCACGCGCGACATTGACGACAATCGCGTGGCGCGGCAGTAGCTCCAGCCGAGCACGCGTCATCAGTTCCGACGTGTCCGGAGTGAGTGGAGCCGCCAGCACCAGTGCATCGGCCCGCGACAGTTCTTCGTCCAGCGTGTGCATTCCTGCAACCGCGGCAAATCCTGCCGGTGCGCCAAGTTCGGGACGACGGCGAATCCCGATGCACCTGGCACCCAGCGCTGACAAGCGTTGCGCGGTCTCACCGCCAAGCCCGCCGGTACCAACAATCAGGACGCGCGATCCACCCACCTCGCGCATGGGCGAATCTTCAGCCACGAAGAAGGCCTTGTTCCATTCCCCGCGTTGCTGCTGCGCGATGGCGACATCGAGCCCGCGCATGAAATGAAGGATTCCCGCGACGACGAACTCCGCGATCGGCGGCCCATGAATGCCCGCCGAGTTTGTCAGCATCACGTCCGACTCCGCGATGCCGGACTTGAGCACGTTGCCCACCCCCGCCGCTGCCGAATGAACCCAGCGCAATCGCGTTGCCGCCTTGAACACGCCCGGTGTTATGCCAAAACCGAAGTACACCTCGGCGTCAGCGACCAGACGTTTGGCCTCGTCGCTGCCGTCAGGAGGCCCATCTCCGTCCGAACTCGTGGGCGCGTCCACGACCGCGATCTCCCAACCGGAAGGCGCCTCATGCTGCAGGCGCACCAATCCATCGGCAGTGAGCGCCCAGTTTCGCGAGGTCGCCGCAAGGTCGAGCACCAGCTTCCGGCGTTCAGTCAACCTGGACTCCATAGACGTAGTCGCGTCCGAGGAGGGCAGCGGACGCAATTTCAAACTGCCGCGATGGACCTGAAAGCTTCAGCTCGAAGGTGCGGTCTTCCGGATGATCGAAGATGCGCTGCTGCTCGACGCTGATGCCGTGGGCATGAAGTGCCGCGTGGATGTCTTCGGCTGGCGTATCCACGCGCGTTCGAATCGTCGCGCTTGCCACTCGTCGTGCGCGACGCATCCAATGTTCGAGTTTGCCGAGTCCCGCGAGCACGAACGTTACGAGGAGGCCAGCGCCGATTCCCTCGACATACAGGCCCGCACCAAGGGTCATTCCAATCGCGGCAACGACCCAGATGGTGGCTGCCGATGTGAGCCCCGTCACCATTCCCTGGGACTGCATGATCGTCCCGGCGCCGATACGCTGCCGATGCGCGCAGCGTACACACCGAAGCGTTTTGACA
>JBDTMO010000661.1:0-3448 GCA_039934235.1 bacterium
TTCACCGTTCACCGTTCACCGTTCACCGTTCACCGTTCACCGTTCACCGTTCACTCAATCATTTCGAGATGTCCTTCCTACCTCGCTCCCTTCGCGCGCACGTCCTCGCCGCCGCCCTTGTGCTTGTTGGGTACGCTTCGCCCTCGCGCGCACAGGCACCTCTGCCGGGCCCCGCGACGTTGAGCGCTCATCAGCAGCTCGCGCATGATGTCTACAAGCAACTTGTCGAGATCAACACCGTTGACTCAGTGGGCTCGGTGACGAAAGCTGCAGAAGCAATGGCCGCGCGCTTCCGTGCCGCTGGCTTCCCGGCAGAAGACGTCCAACTCCTTATCCCTGACGGCAAGCCGACCAAGGGCAATCTCGTCGTGCGGTATCACGGTCGCGGTGGTGCGGCCGGCCGAAAGCCCGTCCTGCTCATCGCGCATCTCGACGTCGTTGCAGCGGTCCGCAGCGACTGGCCGCGCGACCCGTTCACCTTGTTCGAGGAAGGCGGCTACTTCCTCGGCCGCGGCACATCGGACGACAAGACGATGGCGTCGATCTTCGTGGCGAACCTCTTACGCATGAAGGCGGAGAAGTACGTCCCCGACCGCGACATCATCCTTGCGCTGACGGCCGACGAAGAAGGCGGTGCCGCCAACGGCGCAGATTGGCTGGTCGCCAATCACAAGCCGCTGATCGATGCCGCGTACGCAATCAACGAAGGTGGCGGTGGCACACTCGTCGGAAACACGCCGCTGTTTCACTCCGTGCAGGCGACGGAAAAGGTGTACGTCGACTTTACGCTCACCGCGACCAACACCGGTGGACACTCCAGCGTCCCTCGGCCCGACAACGCGATCTACCAGCTCTCGCAAGCGCTGTTGAACATCTCGCACTACCAGTTTCCAGTGGCGCTGAACGACATCACCAAGGGTTTCTTCGAGCAGACCGCGAAGGTCGAGCCACGTGCGGACATGGCTGCCGCGATGCGCGCCGTTGTCGCGAATCCGGTTGACGTTGCCGCTAACGCCACGCTCTCGAAGGACGCGCGCTATTCGTCGATGCTCAGGACGTCGTGCGTTGCAACACGCCTCGCCGGCGGCCACGCGTATAACGCGCTTCCGCAATCCGCGACAGCCAACGTCAACTGCCGCATCGTGCCGACGTCGAACGGCGAGGAAGTGCGGCAAGCGCTCATTCGCGCCGCCAACGACACGGGTGTGAAGGTCGCGTTCCTGACGACAGTCCAGAAGTTCGGCCGAGCGCCTGCGCCGATCGAACCGCAACTGTTGGGAGCGATCACCGACCTGACGTCGCGGATGTGGGGCAACATCCCGGTCATTCCGACGATGTCCACGGGCGCAACGGATGGCGCATACCTACGGGCCGGCGGCATTCCGACGTACGGCGTGAGCGGACTCTTCATGCAGTCTGGCGAGAGCAACGCACACGGGCGAGACGAGAAGATGCGCGTGAAGTCCTTTTACGACGGACTCCAATTCCTCGACCAACTCGTGCGGCAGGTTACGTCGGCGCCGGCTCCGTAAACAATGACAGCCTTGGTCGCAGCTTCCGCCCAGGCTCACCGCGCATAACGCGAGTTATGCCACCACACCGCTTTACTGAGGTATCCGTCGGCGGAGAACTGTAGCGGCACACTGATGGCGAATGCGCCCGCGCCAACGGCAGCGATAACGCGATCAGAATTGTGCAGCTGTCCGTCGCGCAATTGCTTGATTGCGGCATAGCCAAGCACCAGCGCTCCAACGTCCGTCAGTGTCGCGGCAACACGGCGCACGTTCACCGCACGAACGGCGTACGTCATTGCAGAGTCACTGCCAGCGAACGCCGGTGTGATATCGCGCGGAAAAAAGAAGCCGAGGCTCGCGCTCGTCTCGGCGTGCGCGCCGCGCACGACGTCGAGGCCATTCCACGTGGGCGCTATACCGAGCGCGCAGGCCTCGTACGAACACGCTGCCTCGGCACGTGGCGTGACCACGGTTGCCGAGGCAGCCTGCTGTGCGAGAACGGGAGCAGCGCACAACAGCAGGAGACAGGCCCTGCGTATCATGCCGTAAACGTCAGGAGGGTTTGACTCGTGCCGTGCTGCACGCGCAGCGCAATGTCGGAGCCTGCACCATCCGTCAACACGTCGATCGCGACGACCGACCCAATGCTGCGAGAGAGATGGCGCCCGCCAGAGTGCCGGTCGCCGAGCATGAGCTCAAGGCGCTTGTCCCGCTCGCTGTATGACGCGCCCAGGAGTGGATAGTTGTATTCCTGCGCCTGTGCTCCGATCTCGAGATCGTCCACTTCGAGGATCGTGCGACGGCTGAAGTTGCGCCGAGTGAACTCGTTCATCATTCGGCTCCATGCGAGCGGCGCATTGATGGATCCACCCGCGATGTCATCGCGCGCCGACGGTGCAATGGCCGGCAAGGGGTCGCGAGGTAAGGCCAACAGGCTGCACGTCGTACCGCGGAGCAGCTGCGTCGTCACGCTGCCAAGTATCGTCCGTGCGACAAAGCCTCGGCCGTGCGTTCCTGTTGCGATGAGGTCGGCGCCGATTTTCTCCGCGTAGCCAAGTACTTCGACGGCCGGTCGTCCGCGCAGCGCCACGTGCTTCAAGGCGACGCCTGCGGGCACAGCGAGGTTCGCAATGAGTGCCAGAAGTTGCGCCTCTGCCCACTGCTCGTGCGGTTCCTGCGCTGACACGGCAAAGGGATCTTCGAGAACGAGCGGCATTACATGGACGAGGTGGACTTCGCCGCCATCAGCTACAGCGTCGACCGCCGACTGCGCCGCGCGCGCGGAGAGGTCGCTGAAGTCGATGGCGACAACGGCCCGCCGCGGCGCAGCCTGCGCCTCGGCGGGTACGGCAAGAACGGGAACACGTGCAATGCGTGCGACCTGAAGCGCTGTTTCGTCGCTGAAGAGACGATGCGCCACGAGGTGCCGGCCGATTCCCATCACCAGCAGTGCTGCGCGGCGCTCGACGGCAATGCGCGAGATGGTGAAGGCGGGATTGCCTTCGAGCACTGTTACGGACACCACCTGATCGCGGCCGAGGACACGCTCCAGCTGCTCCTCGACCACGCGCCGTCGTGCGGACCGGCGCGTGAGGACGGCATGCTCCTCAAAGAGCACGTATTCCGAGGCGAGGATTGGTTCCGTCTGAACGATCGTGATGACCTCGACCGTGGCGCCGGTTGCTTCAGCGCGCTCCGCTGCAACGCGGATCGCACCATCCGCCCGCTCGCTGCCATCCGTTGCTACCAGGATGACCGCTGTCCGTGACTGGTTGCTTCGCATCACAGGTTGCGCGACAAGGAAGCTCGAGTCGGGATGCTGAGAGGATGGTGCGGTCGGCGTGTTGAGCATGACGATTCTCCGGTAAGGAATTGCTGCCTTAGAAAGCGACGGCGCCTTCGACCACGAACCCGCGGAACTTGCCACCGTTACG
>JBDTMO010000662.1:0-3439 GCA_039934235.1 bacterium
AAGAGCGAGCTCACGACCGCGCGAAGGTTGGCAAGCGCGTGCCGGCCTTCGGCAAGCAGCGCGTTGAGCGAACCTTCACGCTCGCATTCGTGGATCGTCGCGGAAAGTACGTCGTCGAAGAGTCCCTGCTCCGCTGCGGCCACGAGATCGAGAATGCGATCGCCAATGGCGACACCAGGTCGCGCCGAACGACCCGGCGAGCAAAAGATGCCGAGTGGGAGGTTCTGGATCGGAAAGTCGGTGTGCGCGGCCTGCGCGGATGCCACCCACGACGTCAGGCTTTCGCGGTGTGTTTCGTCGAGCAAAGGTTGAGTCACAGCAGCCCGAGCTGATGGAGGTCGTCGATCGGCTCACGGAACGAGCACGATCCAAATGACATCGCGAACGTCGCGCGAGCCGCGATGACGTCGTCCAGCGAAATGGAATGCGCGCGCCAATGCACGGCGTCATCGGTAAATCGAAATGCGGTGACGTCGCGTTCGTCGAGCAATTCGGCCAGCGCGGTTTCCGGCATTGATCCACGAGCGAATACACCGGCGGCGAACACATTGAGAAACCCGAACATCGTGCCGCGAGGCGCGTCGTCCGCATAGGTGAGCCGAAATGCGCCGCGCAGTGGATGATGCAACCCCGCAGTCGCCTTGAAGGCGACGTCGAGTTCAGCGCACCGGGCAATGAATCGCGCACAGTGTGCTGCGGTTGGAAACGCGTCGGGCGTGACGCCTCCCGTACGAATCTTGGCTCGCGCACCGCATTGCCGAATGGCAACGACATGTTCGCGCGGATCCTCTGCGACAGGAATTTCGAGATAGACGACGACGTCCTTGGCGAAGGCGTTCGTCACCGCACCCATTACGTCGAGCGACGACGCACGCGCCTCGACCGACCTGACGGCAATGCGCCCGCTCGCATTTGCGTTGCGAACGGATTCAGCGTCCTGCGCCACATCGTCTCCAATGAGCGCGCTCACAGGCAACGCGTCCTTCGCGCCGTCGCCGATCAGTGCCGCCAGTTCGGCGAGTCGCGCTGCGGGGACGACGAGAGGCCCGAGAGCCCACGCATCCGGCGAGCGACGATACGCGTCGTAGCGCTGCTGCACGTCTGCCAGCGGCAGCGCCGCGGGCGGAAAGAGCCCCGCGTAGTCGATCAGCTCCGCGAGAAGGGCGCGCAGCGCTGTCGGCGGCATGCGCTCAGGTCGTCTTTTTCGGCATGAGGATCGAGCCGCGGCAACGTGCCGCTCCACACCGGCAGGCATAGAACTTTTCGTCGGCCGCGGTATGCTCGTCCGTGCGCTCATACTGGTAGTCGTACAGCAGCTCTTCGCCCGCCTTGATGTTCCGCCGCGCGTGGATGAAGATGCGCTTCCGGTCGTCGATCGCCTCGCAGTTACCGTCGCACGAGTGGTTGATGAACCTCGCGGCATTGCCCTTCACCGCGCCGTCGATCACGACCCTTTCGTCCACCGTGAACAGGAAGGTATGATGGCGACCCATCTTGTCGTCGTCATAGCGCTTGTCGGCGGTCCGCCAGGAGATACGCTGGCCAACGTACTCGATGATGCGCGTGTCCTTCTTGATGGCGCGAATGGCGAACGCCCCGGTGCCCTGAATTTCCGAGGTACGGAGCTCCACGTACGGACTCGGTTCCTCCTTCCATGGATATCGCGCGAGCACTCCGCGCTTCGCCACTGACTTCTTCGTCTTCTTCTTCGTGCTGACAGTCTTCCTGGTGACCGTCTTCTTGTTGACAGTTTTCTTCTTCGTGGCCATCAGGTGAGTCCGGGTCGCGTCTTGAGATATGCGTCGGCGGCGTGGCGCAACGCGAGTAATGCAGAGGCCTCGAGCTCGTAGTCGACCTGCATGCTCCCGAGCTTGCCCGCGCTGTGCTTGGCGCCTTCGCGCTTGCTCAGTCGTTCGCAGTCGGCATGACGACGCGCGTATTCGCGGCTCGCATGCCAGAGCGCATTGGCCTTGTGCCACCACGGCTCGTCGCCGTCCGGGTGCACATTGCTCGCAACCTCTGTGTACGCATCGGATAATTCTGCCAGCGAGACATCACACATGGCGCACAGCGCGTCGAGGTGCTTGTGCTCGAGCTCCGGTTCATCGCCAGACAGTTTGGCGGAACGGTCATGCTGCCGACAACATTCGATGGCCGCCCGGTAGAGCGCATCGGCGCGGGCGCGCACGATGGTCATCGGGTCTTGCGAGGGGGCGGGAGCCTTCGTGGCGTTTGGCATAACGAGTCAATCGATGGGCATCAGCCGTGCGGTCGCCCGGCCGCCTCGAAAGATGTTCGCACGCGCGCTCAACTCCAAGTACTTGCGCGATGGACCTCCCTGAGCACAGTCGAGTTCACTGAACTGGCGCCTGTCCGCGACCGCGGGCCGACACTGGCCAACTTGTTTCGAGCTTCCCATCCCGTATCCCGTACATGACGTCGTTCAGGTGAACGACGATGCACACGTGGTTTGGAATGACGCGCACGCGCTCACCGACTTCCGGCTTCCAGTCCGAACGCGATAAATCGAGTACGCCATGCTCTTCGGACATCCGCTCAACGAGGACTTCGGGGTGCTCGAGCAGTTGGCCAAACCCTTCGCCGTCCACACCACGTACGGGCTCTCGGCCAAGAGACTTGGTGCCAGTGTCGATGACCGCTTGTCCCGGAACGGCGGTCGAGACCACGGTCGCCAGCACAGTGAGCGCACAGTCCTCCCAGGCACACGCGCCGATCACCGCAGTCGTCCGATCATTGTAGACATACGTTCCAGGCCGGAACTCCGTGACTCCCGCGATTTCGTGCGTTCGCCAGAGTGTCGGCGTTGAGCCGCCACTGACAACGCGCGCGCTGACACCGGCCGCGTCGAACCGCCGAAGGGCATCCGTGAGTGCGTCATTGAGGATGCGAAGCTTCGCGTCCTGATCGTCCACCGGCTCGCGCACGTGGCCCGGATAGAATGCAATGCCGGCGAAGTCGAGCGATGGTTCAGCGCGCACGAGACGCGCGAGCGCGATTGCCTCGTCGACAGTGGGCACGCCCACGCGGTGCATCCCAAGATCGAGTTCCACGAGCACGCCCACCGTGCGACCGGCCTCTGTGGCCGCGCGACCAATTTCCGTAATCGCGTGCGCGGAATCGAGGGCAACGGTAAGCCGAACGCTCTTCGGCAACGCAGCAAGGCGAGCGGCGCGAATGGGTCCCACCGGCGGATACGCGACGAGGAGGTCGTTCGACACCTCGGACATCACCTCTGCCTCGAACGGTGTCGCGCAAGTGAGGCCCACTGAGCCAAGCGCGACCTGACGCGCGCCAACGCGAACGGACTTGTGGGTTTTGACGTGCGGTCGCAGCGCGAGTTTGTGCTCCGCGGCATAGTCCGCGGCGCGCGAAAGGTTGCGCTCCATGACGTCGAGATCGACGAGAACCGCGGGCGTGT
>JBDTMO010000663.1:0-3436 GCA_039934235.1 bacterium
GGAGTCCTTCGACGAGCACCCGAGCACTGCGACCAGCACGAGGAACCGAACCATGGTCCGATCATACGCACGAAGGTCGCGGTGCGGCGGGGATGCGGCGGTCGTTCAGCAGGCGTGAGGGGCGGCGAGCCTCCGGATCGCGGACACTGGATGCGTGCTCGGTGGCTCCGGCAAACGCGTCGAGAATGCGTCGTTGTGCCTCACCATCGAGCAACGTCTGCGCCTCGTGCTGCCCGTGAAGATTCACGAGCATGCGCCCGACTTCGGCGAGAATCGTTGCGCTGACAGTCGTGCCGTTCACCCATGCGCGCGCGCGCCCCGCAGCGGAAATTTCTCGCTTGAGGACAACGAGCGGCTCGTCTGCATCGATGCCGCGCTCGTCGAGCAGCGCGACGATTTCCGGACGGTCCGATACGTCGAACACGCCTTCGACAGTGGCGCGATCGGCGCCGGTGCGGATGAGGTCTGCACTGGCACGCTCACCCAGCAACAGCCCGAGTGCACCAACGATGATGGACTTGCCCGCGCCCGTTTCGCCTGAGAGTACGTTGAAGCCGCGGCCCAACGGTAATGTCAGCGATTCGATGATCGCGAAATTCCTGATGCGAAGCTCGGTCAGCATTTGGCGGGTTCGTCCCGCTCGAGCAGTCCACCCCAATGCAGTTTTTCGCGCATCGTTGCGAAAAAGCTGGCCTCGGGAAATCGGACGATCGGCACCGAGTGCGCCGACCGCCGGACCACGAGCGTTTCCGACAAGCCAAATGTCGCACCAACCTGGCCGTCGACCGTCACCAAAAGCTCGTCAGGACCATCTTCTACCCGCACCGTGACCTCTGAAGTCGGCGGCAACACGAGCGGGCGCAATGCCAACGTGTGCGCGCTCACCGGCGTGACGAGCAACGTTTCAAGCGTGGGAAACACAACCGGACCACCTGCCGAGAGGTTGTACGCCGTGGAACCGGTTGGCGTGGCGATCACAATACCGTCGGCCGAATAATGCGCCACGGTTTCTCCGTTCGCCTGAACCCACATGGTGACGACGCGCGCAAAGCCGCCCTTATGCAGCACGACGTCGTTCAGGGCGCGCCAGACGGCCTTGTCTTCGCCACTCGAGCCACGAACGCGAGCGTCGAGGCGCATGCGCGGCTCGACGACATAGGCACCGGCAGCCAGACGTCCAAGCGCGTCTTCTAGCGCTTCGGCAGGACAGCACGTGAGAAATCCCAGCCGGCCAAGGTTGATCCCGAGAATGGGAACGGGGTGATCTTCGAGCAGACGGGCAGCACGCAGCAGTGTGCCATCGCCTCCCAATGTGAGCATCGCGTCCACCTCACCCGGAACAACGCTCGGCGCATCGTCTCCAATGGAGTCGTGCAGGCTTTCTTCGTAGGAGAGCTCGAATCCGAGCGTCGGCGCGAGCCGTCGCAACGTCGCGAGGACGTCGGAAAGCCCTTCGTATCCCAAGTGGCCCGCGACGCCGAGTCGAATCACCCGGCCATCGCCTCGCTCTCGTGCAGCGCTCGCACGCGCTCTGCGACGCCCGCTGCATCGAGTCCCAACGACGCGAGTTGCTTGGCGCGCGATGCTGCGTAGATAATCCGGTCCGGGACACCATGCGTGTGTACGCGCACGCCCGGATCGTGCTTCTCGATCACGGCAGTCATGAATGCACCGAAACCATTGATGACCGTCCCTTCCTCGACGACGAGAATGTGCCGGTGTTCGGAGAGGATTGCAGCGAGCGTGACTTCGTCGTACGGCTTGAGATACCGGCAGTTAACGACGGTTACGTCGAGCCCCTCAGCGGCAAGCGTTTCCGCAGCAGCCAGCGACGTGCTCACCATTGTGCCAACCGCGAGGATTGCCACTTCGCCACCCTGCCGCAGCACCTCCCACGTGGCGTGTGGAGTCGCAGGGATGTCGGCAATATCCGGCACGCTTGCCGGCACGACATCCCGCGGATAGCGAAGGCAGAACGGCCCCGTCTCGTGTTCCACGCCTGCGCGCAGGAGCCCGAGCATCTCGACGCCATCCTTCGGCGCCGTGACTGTCATGTTCGGCACGGCAAGCATGTACGCAATGTCGTACAGGCCGGCGTGCGTCTCCCCGTCTTCACCGACAAGACCGGCCCGGTCCATCGCGAATACGACGGGCAGCGATTGAATTGCGCAGTCGTGAATGATGTTGTCGTACGCGCGTTGGAGAAACGTCGAATAGATCGCGCATACCGGCCGAAGGCCGCGTGTGGCCACGCCGGCGGCGAAGGTGACCGCATGCCCTTCCGCGATGCCGACGTCGAAGAACCGGCTCGGATGGGTCCTGGCGAACGTGCCAACGCCCGTCCCACTCGGCATCGCCGCCGTGATCGTCACGACTTTCGGGTTTTCGGTGGCCAGCTCCGTGAGACCCTTCCCGAACACCGCGGTGTACGCGGGGTTGGCGGTTGACGCCTTGAGCTGCTTGCCCGTCGAGGGATCATGTCCGGGCGGCAGTGCATGCCACTTTTCACCGGTCGCGTGCTCACCCGCGGGAAATCCCTTTCCCTTTTGCGTAATGACATGAACGAGGCGCGGTCCGTCGAATGCGCGCACTGCCGTAAAGGTTTCGACCAACGCGTCGATGTCGTGGCCGTCGATGGGGCCGAAATAGCGGAAGCCGAGCTCCTCGAACAGCACACCGGGGGTCAGGAAAGACTTCATGCTCTCTTCCCATTTTCGCACGATCGTTCCAACCGGCCCAGCGTTGTCGACAATCTCTCCGAGCTTGGAGCGGACGCGATTATACAGCGGGTTGCGCTGGATGGACGTGAGGTACTTGTGCATCGCGCCCACGTTCGGCGCGATGGACATCTCGTTGTCGTTCAGCACGACCACGAAGTCGCGACTCGAATGGCCAGCATTGTTCAACCCTTCGTACGCGAGGCCGCAGGTCAACGCGCCATCACCCAGGATGGCGACCACCTTGAGATCTTCCTCGCCATTGATGTCGCGCGCCGCCGCCATGCCCAGCGCGGCTGAAATGGCGGTGCCTGCGTGGCCAGCGCCAAAGGTGTCGTACTCGCTTTCCGAGCGCTTCAGAAATCCGGAAAGGCCGCTCTCTTGTCGCAGGCTCTCCATCCGCGTGTTGCGGCCGGTGAGCAGCTTGTGCGGGTAGCCCTGATGCCCCACGTCCCACACGAGCTGGTCGCGCGGCGTCTTGAAGGCATAGTGCAGGGCGATAGTCAGCTCGACGACGCCCAGCCCCGCGCCAATGTGGCCGCCGGTCCGGGAGCAAACATCGACCATTCGCTCGCGCACATCAGCAGCGAGTGTGCGCAGCTCATCACGCGTCAGCGTGCGAAGGTCGGCCGGTGAGGCAATGCGATCGAGAATGGACATGGCAGCCATGAAATCTAAGAGGTGCGTTCAACGGTAAAGCGAGCAATCTGCGCGAGCGA
>JBDTMO010000664.1:0-3433 GCA_039934235.1 bacterium
GGTGGAGTACGACCTGTTCCCCTATGCGGAATCGACGCGAAGGCAGCTACGCTTTCAGTATGGCATCGGGGCCAGTGCGTTCAGCTACTACGACAGCACGATTTTCAACCGGCTGCGCGAGACACTCCCCGTCCAGGTTTTTTCCACCGCGTTCAGCCAGAACCAGACGTGGGGCTCGGTGAACGCCGGCGTGGACGCCGTGAGTTACCTGAGCGACCTCTCGCGGCGTCGCCTGACGTATTCGCTCGGCGCCAATGTCCGCATCGTGAAAGGGCTGAGCGTGAATTTCTTCGGCGACTATGAGTCGATCCACGACCAGTTCTACATTCCCAAGGAGGGCATCACGCGCGACGACGCGTTGCTGCGCCAGTCGCAGCAGAGCACGCGCTTCAGTCAGTTCTTCTACGTCGGGTTGACCTACTCGTTCGGCTCCGTGTTCAACAACGTCGTGAATCCGCGATTCGGTGGGGGCGGGGGCGGCATGATCATGATGATGCAATAGCTGCGGGAGCGAGCGTCACTCCGCCGCTTCGCCCGCGCGGGCGCCGGTTCCCATAATAGCCACGCATGCTGTCCGGAATGAACTACAAAATCCCGTACACCATGCACGGTATGCATGCCGAAAAGATTTCGTACGCGGCGCTCCATCTCTTGAGTTGGGCGCGTGTCCCATCGGCAACCGAATAGGGAATCTACCTTCCCCAAATCCGACACTTCCGCTGACGCCGGGTTAGGAGCGTCCGCGGCCCCATTCGAGATAACCCAATGTCCCGCGCTTTAGCGTCCGCTCCGCCACTACGGTTGATGACGCGGATCCCTCGTCTTCAGGCAATCGACATCATGCGTGGCGTCGTCATGATCCTGATGGCGATCGATCACGTACGTCTGTATGCCGGACAACCACCAGGCGGCCCGACGCCAGCCATTTTCTTCACGCGCTGGGTCACCCACTTCGCAGCACC
Organism: bacterium; assembly: GCA_039934235.1. Taxonomy (GTDB): domain Bacteria; phylum Gemmatimonadota; class Gemmatimonadetes; order Gemmatimonadales; family Gemmatimonadaceae; genus AG11. Next base: position 963 of record JBDTMO010000664.1, read on the forward strand.
GGCCTTCTGTTTCTTCGCCGGCACCGGCGCCTTCCTGAATGGCCGCAAGCTTGGCGACGTGCGTGCGCTGTCGCGGTACCTGTTAGAGCGCGGCGTCGTGCTGGTGGTGCTCGAACTCACGGTCATTCGTGAATTCTGGGCGTTCAACTTCGACTATGCGCATTACATGCAGGGCAATGTCATTTGGGTCTTAGGGTGGTGCATGATCCTGATGGCCGGACTGGTTCGCCTTTTCTCAACGAGGACGATCGGGATCATCGGGCTGGCTGTCGTCTTCGGCCAGCAGGTCATTACGTGGCTCTCGACCTTGCTACCAGCCGCGATACTCGAATCCACTCGCTGGGCGTGGCAACTGCTCTATTTCGGCGGCAAGATCGAGCTTGGGAGCGACGGCACGTATCCGTTCGCCGTGATCTACTCCATCGTGCCGTGGATTGGCGTAATGGCGGCGGGATACGCGTTCGGTGAGATCGTGCTTCGCGACGAAGCAACGCGCGATCGGCTCTGCCTGCGCATCGGCCTGTCGGCGACGGCGATCTTCGCGGTGGTGGCGGGACTCATGGTTTACTTGCACGCGCCACAACTCGGCGACCCACCAGCGCTGCTCCAGTTCCTCGGACAGAAAAAGTACCCAGCCTCGCAACTGTTCCTGATGATGACGCTCGGTCCGACCATCGCGCTCCTTCCGTTTGCAGAACGCATGCGCGGCGCGGTCGCGAACATGTTACTGGTTTTCGGCCGGGTGCCGATGTTCTTCTACCTTCTTCACATTCCGCTCATTCACGGGATCGCGTTGATCGTGTCGTTCATTCGCATGGGAACGGTCGTGCCGTGGCTGTTCAGCAATTTGCCGTGGGCGCCTCCGCCGCTTCCGCCAGGCTACCTGTGGAGCTTTGGACTGTTGTACTTCGTGTGGCTCATCGCGGTCGCGCTGCTGTATTTCCCTTGCCGATGGTATGGCGAATTGAAGGCTCGGCACAAGGAGAGTTGGTTGCGCTTCATCTGACGGGCGAGTGGCAGGCGATCGACGTTGTGATTCTGCCCGCGTTGCACGTGGACCGGCTGCGGCAGCACTTCAACCGTGATCGTCCCGGCCGTCGTCGCCGAGCGTCGTCACCTTTCGCTCTTCTGCAGCGATCTCAACTCGCTCATGCTTGATGTCGAGTCGCAATCGCGCAAACACGGCCATGTAGAGGTTTGCCACCCAGACCAGCGCGAACTCCGCGATCACGTACCCTCGCCAATCGGGCATGATCAGGGTAAAGCGCGTCAACACCAGAAATGCGGCCGCGACGTAGTGGCTGAAGCAGTATTCACAGGTGAACAAGTAAAAGAACTTTCGCACGAGCAATCGCCGGCTCTCGCGACACTGGCGCTCGCACCATTCGCGCGGCTCCCGCACGACCTCCTCATGCGTCACGGTCCACGCAACGGAGGCGACAGGAATGGCGAGCAGAAAGAGCTCGAGTGCGCTATCGAGCAGGACGTGCATGACTATCTCGCCTCCACGGCGACCGCGCGACCGCGCGTTCGCGCAACCATCCCGTTCATCAATGCGTCGAGAGTGTCAAGTCTGGCGATCAGCGCAGTGATGTTCAGCTGGGCCACCGCCAGTCACGTATCTCGGGCATGTCATCACCGTGCGCGCGGATGTATGCGAAATGCTCGGCCAGCTTCCCGCGGCAAAAGCGGTCCGCCTGAATGCCGTCAGGATCCTGCGCGAGACCCGGGACGCGTGCGATGACGTCCAGCACCAGATGGAAGCGATCGATGTCGTTCAGCACGGTCATATCGAACGGCGTCGTCGTCGTCCCCTCTTCCTTGTAGCCGCGGACGTGCAGGTTGTCGTGATTGGTGCGACGATACGTCAGCCGATGGATCAGCCACGGATACCCGTGGAACGCAAAGACGATAGGCTTGTCGGTGGTGAACAGCGCATCGAAGGCGGTGTCGCTCAGACCGTGCGGGTGCTCGCTCTGCGGTTGCAAGGTCATGAGATCGACGACGTTGACCAGACGAACACGCAGTCGCGGAAGATGCTCGCGCAACAGTGCGGTTGCGGCCATCGCCTCGAGCGTGGGGACGTCGCCACAGCACGCGATCACGACGTCTGGTTCGCGACCTTCGTCGGTGCTCGCCCATTTCCAGACGCCGAGTCCCACTTCGCAGTGCTTCGCCGCGGCGTCGATGTCGAGCCACTGAAGCGCCGGCTGCTTACCCGCAACGATCACGTTCACGTAATCGCGGCTGCGCAGGCAATGGTCCGCCACCGAGAGGAGCGTATTGGCATCGGGCGGCAGGTACACGCGAACAACGTCCGCCTTCTTGTTCACGACCACGTCAATGAAGCCGGGGTCCTGGTGCGTGTTTCCATTGTGATCCTGCCGCCATACATGTGATGTCAGCAGATAGTTCAGCGACGCGATAGGCGCGCGCCACGCGATGTTGCGGGTTGTCTTCAACCATTTGGC
>JBDTMO010000665.1:0-3426 GCA_039934235.1 bacterium
GGGATTGTTCGAGCCGTTCGTGCAGCGCATCGTGTCGATCGTGCATGGCGATCCCATGAAGATCGTTGTGGGTACCGCGGTGCTCGCGCTGCTCGTTTCGCTCGACGGCGATGGCTCGACGACGTACATGATCACGACGGCGGCGATGCTTCCGCTGTATCGCCGGCTGGGAATTCGGCCGCTCATCCTGGCGTGCGTCACCATGCTGGCTGGTGGCGTGATGAATATCCTGCCGTGGGGTGGACCGACGGCGCGTGCGGCCAGCGCGCTCGCGATCGACAGCGGACAGATTTTCGTTCCGCTCATTCCGGCGATGATCGTTGCGGCCGTCTGGGTGTTGTACGTCGCACGAAAGCTTGGACTTCAGGAGCGCGTGCGTCTCGCGGGTGCGGGCAGCCATGATCTTCCGGAAACGGAGGAAATCGAGCCCGAGCCTGAGACTATCTCGCCCGACGCAAGCCTTCGTCGTCCGCACCTGATTTGGGTCAACGCAGCGCTGACGGTGGTGTTGCTTACTGCGCTCGTTTTGGCGCTGTTGCCGTTACCAGTGCTCTTCATGATAGCGTTCGCGATCGCGCTTGTGATCAACTATCCAACGATCGCGGAGCAGAAAGCGAGGCTGAATGATCATGCGGGGAATGTGCTGTCGGTGGTCGGTCTTATCTTCGCCGCGGGCATCTTTACCGGAATTCTTTCGGGGACGAAAATGGTAGATGCGATGGCGAACAGCGTCGTGCATCTGATTCCACCGGCGCTTGGTCCGTACATCGCTGTGGTCACGGCGGTGGTGAGTGTGCCGTTTACGTTCTTCATTTCGAACGACGCGTTCTATTTTGGTGTGCTGCCTATTTTGGCGAAGGCGGGGGCGGCGTACGGCATCACGGCGGCGGAAATGGGCCGGGCGTCAGTGCTCGGCCAGCCGGTCCATTTGTTGAGTCCACTCGTGCCGTCGACGTATCTGTTGGTGGGTCTTGCGGGCGTCGAGTTCGATGAGCATCAGCGGTTTACGCTGCGCTGGGCGCTTGGGAGCGTCTTGGTTCTCTTGACGATCTCGCTCGCAACTGCGGTGATCCCGATCCTGGGTCGCCTTCGCTAGGAACAAGGGTGGGCGGGCTGCCTTTGTCTCAGGGCAACGCGTATAGCATTCAGCCACGACGAAGCCAGACCTGCGGATGGCGATGGCCGTGAATTACACCCACCACGCTGATGACATGCGGATAGGCCTTGTAGTACACGGCATACGGATATGCGTCGAGCATGGTGCGGCGCAGAAGGCCGCGCACGACGAGGTGTTGCTCCGGCGCGCGCGCGATCTTGAGCAGCGCGTCATCGAGCGCGTCGAGAAAGCCTAGCGCGGCGGACGACGATCGCGCCGCGTACCAATCGAAGGCCTCGTCGATTTCCCGCCGCGCGAGTGCGCGGACGCGGACTGGAAGCACCTAACGGAGCTTTCGACGGAGCGCGGCGTGAATCTCAGGCCATGGCTCGCCCGCATCAGGCGCGGCATCCGCGTCGGCTTCGCGGCGATCAAGCTCCGCGGCGAACTCCTCGGTCACAGGCGCCGCGATTGCGGGATCGAGACTGTTCCAGAGTTGGCCGATGAGGTCGAGGCGCTCTTCAGCCGACAGAGCATCGAGAGGAAACACACGGGAGGCCATGGAGAATGTATGTCGAGACGCCGCCGTCGACGCAACCTCCGCGCAGCACGGCCGCGGAGCAACCGCTTCAATGGCGGCCTTCGTCCGGCGCAACGACTCGTGGTGCGGCGGCGCCAGCAAACTCTCCGGCGGCCACTGCCTCGAACATTGCACGCATTGCGTCGCGCGCGAACCGCCGCTGCAGCCGACGCCCTAACGGGTAGCCAAGGCGCGCCAACAGCTTGCCCGGTCGGGAGAACGCGTACATGCCAAACCAGACGCTATCGTCTGTCGGGTACCACTCCACGCTGAATCGTTCCACGCCGATTGCGCCGTGTTCGGGCAGTGTCCCATACGCGAAGGCGACTCGCCGCGCGCCGTCTGCGTCGATGGTGTCGCCGCTCACGACGTACACGATGCGGCACGCATTCAGCGACCAAAAGCCGTAATGTCGCACGACCACGGCCACGGTCGTGCCGGCAACCACGGGCGCCGCTTCCGGCGCGACGGACGCCCAAGTCAGCGTCAGCATACGCCACCGGTGCAACGCGGCAACCGCGCGTTCGAAGACAACCGAACCAGAACCGAGTCGAATGCGATTCCTATCGATCGCGTAGCCCATCGGCGGTGACTCGTTGCGAGTTGCGCCGATCTCGGCGTACGTCAACGCGGCCTCCTTCTGCGAGGCGAGGAAAGCGTCTACGCGGGATGGGGTCGGGCGGACCAACAGAAACACGTAGTTGGCGAGCTCAGTGTGGCCCTAGGCGTTAGCCGCGCGGCCAATGCTGGCTTCGCGAGTACGACCGACGTTTCGACTTGCCGCTGGGAGATATCCCAGTATGTGCGCAGTAATTCCGGTACCCGGTCTCGCTCGGCCAACACATAGCCGTGGGCCTGATAGAAGCGAATCGCCCACTCTGCGTCCGACCAGGTGCCGATCAGAATCGTCTGATCCGTCAGGGTCTCTAAATGCTGGAGAAGCGCTCCGCCGATTCCTTTGCCTTGCTGGTCGGGGCGGACGTACGCGTGACGCACAAGCGTGACATCCTGGACCGGTTGAATACCCATGACTCCGACGAGTTCCCCGTTGTCGTCGGAGCCCCAGAAGCTCACGCCCGACTCGATGTTCTGAGCGAGGTCTGCGGCACTCATGTACGGCTCGTGAAAGCAGTCAGCAGGGATGATGCGGCGGTAACGTTCCGCCGCCGCGTTAATGACGGCAAGTATCGCGGCCTGCTCATCGGGCCGGCATTGCCGGATCGCCGTAGTCACAAGTGCCTTCCACGAAACCGAAGGTGATGAACAAGGGCCCAGCTCTGCGCCGGGGAATCGCAGAAATGCGAGCGACGCGAGCTACCGAAACAGCAATCAGGCACCAACCCGTCGTTAGCCGGCACGCGCGATACCAACCCTCCGCCGCCGAAATACAACGGTGAGTACAACCAGCGGTGCCGATAGCGCGGTCCAGAAAAGAGATGAGCCTACCACGACCGCCACAGCGTCGCGCCAATCACCAAAGGCGGAATGCGCACCGCCAGCCAGCAAGCCACGGAACACGTCGCCCGGTACGAGGCCGTACACGGTTCGCTCACAACTTCTTAGAGATGAGGTAGCTCTCTGTCCGCGCTGCCATCTTCACGGTGCCAATTCATCTCCTTCTCCGTGAGCGGCCGGAAGATGAGGTCGGCCGCGAGCCAGATGGACTTGGCGAAAGGGTAACAGAGTACCGCGCCCCCAAGAATGAGCACGACTCCGCTCCATTGAAGCAGCGTCCACGGCGTGTTGGGAT
>JBDTMO010000666.1:0-3421 GCA_039934235.1 bacterium
GCGTCGTGCACGAGCACCAGACCATTCCGGGCGTCGTCGAAGACGTCCACCAGATTATTGGCAACCTCAAGACGCTCACACTCACGCTCGTCGACGACGTCGAGAGCGCAGTGTTGCACATCAAGCGTGACGGCGCCGGTGCGGTAACGGCAGGCGATGTGACTCCGGTCTCCGGCGTCCGCATTATCGATCCGTCGCACCATATCCTGACGCTGCACGACGATCGCGACCTGAACATCGAGCTCTACATCAACAAGGGTCGTGGGTACGTCGAGTCCGACCAGCATCCGCTCGATCGCGGTTTGCCGGTCGACCTCGTGCGTATCGATTCGATTTACAATCCTGTGCGTCGCGCGAACTTCTCGGTTGCCGAGACCCGCGTTGGCCAGCGCACCGATTACGATCGCTTGACGCTGACCGTCGAAACGAATGGAACGATCTCGCCGGAAGAGGCCGTGAGCTATGCGGCTGCGCTGGCGCAGACGCACTTTCAGTATTTCGTTGAGTTTGGCTCGCACTCGTCGGCGCCGGTTGCCGGTGGCGCGGGTGATGGCGCCGGCACGGATGGCGCGCGCATGCAGGGGCTGCTCAAGACGCCGATCGATGATCTCGAGCTGAGTGTCCGTTCGGTGAACTCGCTCAAGAACTCCAACATCCGCAGCCTTGGTGATCTGGTTCGCCAGACAGAGAGCCAGATCCTGCAGGTCAAGAATTTTGGGAAGAAGTCGCTTCAGGAGATCGCCGATCTGCTCGAGCGTGAAGGCTTGAACTTTGGAATGCGTTTCGAGGAGAATGGGGAAGGCGTTCGGGTGCTCGATTGGGGCACTCCGCCAAGCCAGGCTGCCGCGGCTGCGCCCGACGACGAAGAGGAGTAACACCAGATGCGTCACCAGAAGGCAGGGCGCCAGTTGCGCCGCACGAGCGAACAGAGATTGGCGCTGCTGCGCAACCTCGCTACGTCGCTCATCGAGAGCGAGTCGATCGAGACGACCGAGGCCAAGGCCAAGGAGCTTCGTCCGTTCGTCGAAAAGCTGATTACCAAGGCACGCACGGGTACGTTGCATGCTCGCCGGCTGGCCATTCGGCACATCCAGAAGCGTGAAGCGGCCGACAAGCTGTTTCAGGTGATCGGCCCGCGTTTCGCGACGCGTAACGGCGGCTATACGCGCATCCTGAAGACGGGCTTCCGCAAGGGCGACGGCGCAGACATGGCGCGCATCGAGTTCATGCCGGAGGCGAAGTAATCATGGCTATTCAGCGCAATCGCTGCTATCACTGCGACAAGGGCGTTGCCTTTGGCAACAATGTTTCGCACGCGAACAACAAGACACGCCGCACGTGGAAGCCAAACCTGCAGGTCGTTCGGACCTTGGTCGACGGCAAGATCACGAAGGTGAAGGTCTGCACGCGCTGCCTCAACGCGGGAAAGGTTCCGCGTGCGCCGCGTGGCGTGCAGGTGGCGTGACGGAGCCGCTTCGCTGGTCCAGTACGCGAAGGGGAGCTCTCGAGGGCTCCCTTTTTCATATCCCCGCCTAACCTTCAGCAATGCCTACTGCGCTCATCACCGGCATCACAGGCCAGGACGGCTCGTACCTCGCTGAGTGCCTGCTCAAAAAGGGCTATCGCGTCGTCGGCGTCGTACGGCGGAGTTCGACGACGCCGTACGAACGCATCGCGCACCTGATAGACCGCATCGAGCTCGTGTCGGCCGACCTCCTCGACCAGACATCGCTGACTGACGCGGTGCACGACGTTCAGCCGGACGAGATCTACAACCTCGCCGCGCAAAGTTTCGTGCAGGCGTCGTGGTCGCAGCCGGTGCTGACGGGAGAATTCACCGCACTGGGTGTCACGCGCATGCTCGAGGCAATGAAGAAGGCGGCGCCGAAATCGCGCTTCTACCAGGCGAGCTCGAGTGAGCAGTTCGGCAAGGTGGTCGAAACGCCGCAGCGCGAGTCCACTCCGTTCTATCCGCGCAGTCCGTATGGTGTGGCCAAGGTGTACGCCCACTGGATCACGCTGAATTACCGCGAGAGCTTCGGACTGTACGCTGTCTCGGGCATTCTCTTCAATCATGAGAGTCCTCGACGCGGACTGGAGTTCGTCACGCGCAAGGTGACCGACGGCGTTGCGCGCATCAAGCTGGGGATGTCGTCGGAACTGCGGCTGGGCAACCTCGTTGCACGAAGAGATTGGGGTTACGCCGGCGACTACGTGGACGCCATGTGGCGCATGCTGCAACAGGACGAGCCCGACGACTATGTGGTCGCCACAGGAGAAACATGGTCTGTGCGGCAACTCTGCGAGTTCGCGTTCGAGGCCGTTGGACTCGATTATCAAGACTATGTGAAGCACGACAGCCGCTATGATCGACCGGCCGAGGTGGACCTGCTCGTCGGCGATTACAGCAAGGCGAAGGAAAAGCTTGGCTGGGAGCCGACCGTCCGCTTCCGCGAACTCGTGCAGATGATGGTGACGGCGGACCTGGCACGACACGTCGCGCCGAAGTGACCATGCGCGCGCTCGTCACCGGCGGCAATGGGTTCGTGGCTCAATGGGCAATGCGAGCGATGCTCGAGCGTGGCTGGACGGTCACCGCGGCCGGCATCGGTGATTCGGCCGCTGGAATACTCACGGAGGCTGAACGCCGCGAGATTACGTGGTGCGCGATGGACATCAGGCAGCAGGGCGATGTGGCGGCCGCGGTGGACTGCGCGCGCCCTGATGCGGTGCTGCATCTCGCGGCAGTGAGCCACATTCCGCAAGCGATGGCCAACCCAGGCTACGCATACGAAGTCAATGCCGTCGGAACGGTGCGCCTTCTTGCTGAAGTCCGCCGGATTCGCGCCGCCGCGTTGGGGGACCCCGTCGTCGTCGTGGTTGGGTCGGCAGAGCAGTACGGCCGCCACGAGATCAACGAGATGCCGCTGCATGAAGACGTGGAGCAGCGCCCGATTTCCCTGTACGCCGCCTCCAAGGTGGCCCAGGAAGTTGCGGCCCTTCAGGCCTTTCGGAGCGACAGCGTGCGCGTGGTCTGCACGCGGAGCTTCAATCACTCGGGCATCGGGCATGGGGCGCATTTTCTCTTGCCAAGCATCGTGCGCCGCGCGCTCGCGCTACCCAAGACGGGCGGCGTGCTCGTCATCGGCAATGGCGATACGGTGCGCGATTTCCTCCACGTCTCCGACGTCGTCGAAGCGTACCTGCTCTTGCTCTCACGTGGTGCGACGGGCGAGGCATACAACATTTGCAGCGAAGAGGGCGTTAGCGTGCGCGCCCTCGCTGCGGCCGTGTTGCAACGCCTCGGGATTTCCGCAGAGATTGGAACCGATCCAGCACTGACGCGTCCCGTGGACGTGCCGGTGCTCGTCGGCAGCAACAGCAAGCTTCGCCGCGCCACCGGTTGGGCTCCCCGCCGGAC
>JBDTMO010000667.1:0-3418 GCA_039934235.1 bacterium
GACGCGCAAGCTACGATCGATTGGCCGACGTCATCGTCAATTTCCTGGATGCCAGCCTGAAACAACGACCGGAGGCCAGGGCATTTTTGGCGCAGAGTGTCGAACGGAGCGCCTCGGACAGTCGATTGCATTTGCAATTCAAGCCCGGACGTTTCCCACCAACGCAACGGCAAATGGCGCAGTACCTTCGACAGCATGGAGCGGAACAAACACTCGTCATGCTGCGCGACTTCCCGACTCTGGCTCAATCGAAGTTGGTCGGTGGTATCATCACGCTGTTGAGCGACGACGATATCACGACGGCGCTCTCATCCCTGCTCGTGGCTGGAACGGCGTATCCGAAAAACGCGGGCCTTCAGGTAATGCTCGGTCAAGTACTGGCTCGCACGGGTGATAAAGTCGGCGCGGAGCGAGCGTATCGGAAAGCGCTTGTGCTCTTGCCAGATGACGACACCGTCGGTGGATTTCGGCCGGTCTGGCAGTCTCGGATTGAACGCGGCTTGAAGGAGTTGGGGTTACAATAACCCGTCTGCGCGGGGTGAGGTCATTCGCAATTCCGCCGCGCGTCGACCAACTAACCCAGTCCATTGTAGAAGCTCGGCCTACCACGCGCATGCAACGCTGCGTGCGCCACCAACTCGACGGCAACGAAGACTGCACCTGCCGTCGCCCAGGTCAACCAGACGAGCGTTTGGTTGTGAAAGAGCAGTCGAGCGGTGAGTCGGACGCCGAGAGCAAGCACAATACCGCCGCCGAACCATACGGCGATTCGACTGAGCCGTAGAATCAAGCCGCTCTGTGGAAGATGTGGTCGAATTCGGTTCAGAAACAGCAGGTCGATCCAATGCCCACCAACAGACGGCCAGAGCATCAGGAGAGTAATAACGGGCCAGAGCCGAAGTGCGTGCGCCGATACCGCGACCACGGTGCCAGCAACGAGGGCAATGCTCACGGTGCGCGTGAGCGTTACGCGCAGCGGTTCGCGAAAGGGTTGCCAGTCGGTCATCGGCGTCTCGAAGAAGTGGAGTGAGAGAACTGATCCCGTTCTAACATCCGGCTCCCTATTTCGCTCGCATGCGATTGTTCTTCGCGTTGTGCTCGAGTTCGCACAGGCCGAGCGCTTCCATGAGTGGCGGGATGTAAACGCCAAAGCGGCCGCGGAGTCCCTTCTTCAAACCGTACCAGCCGCCTTTAGGGTTCGTTGCGGAGCGTCCCCAGGCTTCGACGGTTCCGTCCTTGGCCGGCTTCTGTTCATCGGCGCCGCCAAGGTCGACCCAGTCGCCGGCTGCCTTCAACATTGCGTGGAGATCGTCGATACAGCGCGCGTCGTAAAGAAGGACGGTTTTGCCTACAGTGCAAACGAGAACTTCTACTCCGTCCTTCTCATCGACGTGCATGGTGTATTCGGATGTGCCGGGCGGCGTCTTGAGCTGCCACGGATTTTCCTTTCTTCGCGTCAAGGTTGTCATGCGTCTCCGGCGAGGATGTTTTGCGGATCATATTATCCCGGCCGAGTGAACGCACGTCAACCTCAACGGGCACCGGCCGGCGTATGCGCGGTCCAGCGTCCCAATGCGACCAGTGCGAGCAGGATACCGACGATGACCGGAACCACCGCCGCGCCAACCTGACCAGTCACCAGCGTGACGGAAAACGCGCCGCTCATGATGATGAGCAATCCTGCTGCGGCAAGCGGCGTGAGCGTGGGACGGAGGCGAAGCAGACCGGGCAGGATCAAGCCGAGTGCGCCGAGGACTTCGAGTATGCCGACAAACCGGAGGAACAGGCCCGGCAAAGGCGCGTCGTGGGTCAATGCAGCAACAGGCATCAAGAGCTTCATGACACCGGCGAACAGGAACATGGCCGCCAGCAGGCCCTGGATCGTCCAGAGCGTGACGCTGGTCTTTTTCGAGGTCCGTGCATTGGGGATCGTCATCGTCGTGTCCTCGGTCGGGAAGGTGTGGGAACCGGCCCGTTGCCTGGTTCCTACAGACACGTCGAACGAACTCCGCGGAAATCGACATGGTCGTCGCGAGTTCCTTTGCATTCCGAGCGAACGCTGCAAAAGCTGACTGCTGACCGAGCGCAGCCGTCGCTATTCCACCCGTCATGCCGGCGAAGCACAGTCGCGCCGCCGGCGTCGCGACGTTGTCGGACTTACAGCCTGCGGCGCTTATCTGGCCGGGCTGGACTGCCGCCCGTATGTTTTCCACCGGTTCAGGGTATGTCGCACCCTTCCCACTCGAGCACAACCACCAATGAAGCGAAGAGAGTTCATGATCTCATCCGCGATCTCTTCAATTGGCGTCGCTGCGTCCGGACTGCCATTTGCTGGCGCCACTCCGCTGCACGCCAGCGAGGCGCCCGACACCACTGGGCGCGCCGCCACGCGCAAGATCCTCATCGCGGGCGGCAACTACGGCGTGACGTTCGTTCGCTACATGGCGCAACTCACCGGTAAGACGCGGCCTCGACTCTGTTATCTGCCAACCGCCTCCGCCGATAACGTCAACGGCACCGTCGGATGGTTCAAGAGCTGCGCGTCGCTCAACGTTGAGCCCTTCGTCCAGGACAGCTTCATCGAGAGCAACAGCCAATCGCAAGGTTGGGACGAGGTGTTCCTCTCGATGGACGGCATCGTCGTATCGGGCGGCAACACATTGAATCAACAGGCGATCTGGAAAGCGCAGGGCATCGACGTCGTGCTCCGTCAGGCATGGGATCGCGGCATCGTGCTCGGCGGCGCGAGTGCGGGCTCACTCTGCTGGTTCGACGAAGGCACGACGGATTCCCGGCCCAAGGAGTTGTCCATCGTCAAGTGTCTCGGCTTTATCAAGGGCAGCCACAGCCCCCATTACGATGCCGAGGCGAAGCGCCGGCCTCTCTACCACAAGCTGATCGGCTCCGGTGAGATGAAGCCCGGTTACGCATGCGACAACGACGCGGGCATCTACTTCGAGGACAACGAGGTCAAGCGCGTGGTGTCCGCGAGGGATGGCGCAAAGTGCTACTACGTAAGCGCGACTGGCGGACAGGCGACGGAGAAAGTGCTCGAGCCGGAGCACATCGCTTGACAATGGCTGTCGAAATGATTGACCGCAGATCGTTCCTCGCAACCACCAGCACCGCACTCCTCTCCGTTGCCGCCGGCCCGCTCGTGCGCCGGCGCGCTGATCACGACCTCATCGTTCGCAACGGGACGCTATTCGACGGGCTCGGCGCCGAGGGGCGTGAGCTCGACCTCGCGATCTCCGCTGGCCGCATCGTGGAGATCGGTCCGCGTCTTGGCTCACGCGGTAAGGAAGAGATCGACGCGCGTGGCCTCGCCGTCGCGCCGGGGTTCATCGATATCCACTCGCATGGCGACAGCAATCTCAACGAGGACGCGCGCGCCGAGTCGGTGATTCGGCAGGGTGTG
>JBDTMO010000668.1:0-3414 GCA_039934235.1 bacterium
GGAAGATCATGGTCGTGCCGTGCATCGTGAACATCTGGTTGTACGCTTCGGCCGAGAGGACGTGCTTGTTCGGGCCGGCGAGTTGCCAGCGGATCAAGCCTGCTTCGAGTCCGCCGACGATGAAGAAGAAAAGCGACGTAAAGAGGTAGAGCGTGCCGATCCGCTTGTGATCGACCGTGGTGAGCCAGCTCCAGAGGCCGCTCTCACCGACGTAGCTCTCCGTCGGCGCGTAGGCCGGTGCGGTAGCTGTGGTTGCCATGTAGTCCGTGTCTCCGGTGGTAGCGGCTATTTGAGCGACTGCAGATACGCGACGATGTCGGCGATCTGCTGGTCGTTGAGTCCTGTCTTCGGAATGAACGCCTTCGTGACGCCATCATACTCACCGGCGCCAAGGGTGGGCATGATGATGCCGGGCTTCATGCGCCGAGCGTTCTTGATCCAGAGCGAGAGGTGCTTCGTGTCGTTGGGATAGATGCCGCCCGCGATCGTGGTGCGCGAAGCAACGTGCGTCAGGCTCGGGCCCATCTTCGCCTGCATCATCGGGTTGCCGACAATCGTATGGCACCCCACGCAACCCCCGCCCATCGAGTTGATAAAGTCGAGACCGCGCTTTGGATCGCCCTTCAGCGACTCGTTGAACGTGAGGCCTTCCGGCAATGGTGTCTTTGGAATGACGTGCGCCGGGATCTTGTCATGCGGGAACGAGTAGCCCGCCTGTTCCACCGCCGCACCGCCCATCGCGCTCATGTCGTGAGCAGGCACCGGTGCTGGCGCTGCGCCCGCCGTCAGCGCGCCACCCGTGGGCGCAGTCTGCGCCACCTGCGACGGTCCGGGCTGCGCCTGCGGCACCTGCGCCTGCTTCTTCGTGCTGTCTGCAGGTACGGCCGCTGCAGGAGCGGGCACCGCGGCAACCGCGCCAAATGCGGCGGGGCTCAACTGATGCTTCGTCCACGCGTCGAAGTTTGTCGGCGTGACCGTGAACACCTTGAAGTGCATGTTCGCGTGCGACGTGCCGCAATACTCGGCGCAGAAGCCATTCCATGCGCCTTCGCCCACGGAGTCCGGCGTGAACCACAGGTAGTTCACGTGGTTCGTGATGAGATCTCGCTTGCCGCCCATCTGGGGAATCCAGAAGGAATGCAGGACGTCGATCGTTTGCAGCTTGAAGTTGACCTTTCGCCCGACGGGGATGTAGAGCTCGTTCGCCGTGACCAGCGTATCGACCTTGCCGTTTGCGCCGGCGCTGGTGTACTGCGGATAGCGGAACTCCCACCACCACTGGTGTCCCCACACTTCCACCTGCAGTGCGTCGGCCGACGCGACTGCCTGCGTCTTGAAGATGGTCTTGACCGTGGGCACTGCGATGATCGCGAGGATCACGGCGGGAATAGCCGTCCACAGAATCTCGAGCGTCGTGTTCCCATGCACGTGCTTGGGACGATCGTTGTCACTCTTGCGACGATATTTCCAGATGGTGTAGAGGAGGATGCCTTCGACGAAGACGAAAACGAACCCTCCGAGCCATAGGAGGATATCGAAGAGGTGGCCGACGTCGCGGTTGAACTCCGTGTTGTGATGAAAAATGGAGTTCGGATACTGCGCACTGCTGCACGCAGTGATGGCGACCGCGAGGAGGGCCGGCAGCGCAGCGGCGACCAGCCGGCGCGGTCGGGTGGGCACGGGCATGAAATGTCCTTGTTCCGACAGTGTCGAGAGTAGCGCGATCGCACCCAGATTGACGCGCTCTTGGCGAAGGTCCTACAATCCGGGAAAAGTACCGGGCACCGGAGTCGAAAGCAACGCGAATTCCCTATGGGACTTGGCAGTGTAGGACTTTCCCCCACAGAGCGTTACGCGGTCACTCGCCCGGCTTTCGCGCGCCTTCGACGATCTCTTCCTTGACGGCGTGGTTGTCCTTGATGCGAACAACCGCGATCTCGAGCTGCTGTCGCAGTGAACCCACGCCCTCGCGCAGCGTACGAACCTTGATCGTGTCGGGGCCGCCACGCGACGTCACCAGGTTCATCGCCGCCACCTGATCCGCGATCAGTCCGAACTGCGGCTTCAACAAGCCAACGAGCGGAAAGAGCGCGCGCTTGATCTGCGAGCCATACAGCGACGTCGGCTTGTTCTGCTTCAGCGACAGCGCATACTGCTCGACGATGCCGTGGAGGCGCGCGAGCTGGATGTTCGCCTCCTCGATGGTCTTCATCTTCTGGACGCCGGCGCCGTCGAGCTTGAGAGGGGCCACTCTTCTACCAGGTGAACGGTGAACGGTGAACGGTGAACGGTGAACGGTGAACGGTTTACGGCAACAGCAAACGCTTTGACCGTTCACCGATCACCGTTCACCGCTCACTCTTATTTTACCTTCTCCAACCTACCATTCGGCCGGGCTTCCCGTCCGGCTCGCGCCTGCGTTACGCCATTCACGCGAACGACGTCGGCTGTAAAATCCCACCGGCCATCGTGCACGCCCGCGCCAACGCCGTACGCGTCGACCGGGATGCCCTCGTCCTCGAACGCGCGGATTCGAGCCACGTTGAACCCGCCCGACGCAACGATCTTCACCTCACCGAACCCCTCGGCGTCGAGCGCATTGCGCACGTTCCACACGAGCGCGGAGTTCACGCCGGTTGGCGCAAACGCGCCCATCTGTGCAGTGACGGAGCGATCCACCATGAACTCCGACGTATTCAAGTGTACGCCCCACAGCCGTCCCTCAAGTGCGCGCGCCACAGCCAGGCTCGTCGCCACAGAATCGTTTTCATAGTCAACCAGCACGACGAGCGGCACCTCTGCCGGCAGAATGGCCGCAACGGAAAGCGCTGCCGCAACCGTAACGCCATCGAACGCCGAGATCAGCGCGTGCGTGATCATGCCGACGCCCTTTTTCCCCGTGAACGCACTTTGCGCATCGGTCGTCATGCTCGCTGCGCCGCCGACATGCGCGCTCAGTCCGTCGCCGGGTTGCAGCATCGCGTGATCCGTGCGAGCGCCCACGATGTAAATCGGCTTGGGGCGCGCCGCGTCCACGAGAAGCCGCACGTTCGTGCACACGCGCGTGCGACGCGCCAGCACACCGGTGATCAGTGTCTCGAGATGCGCGAACGCAGCGTAATCGCCTTCCACGAGGAGCACGGTGTCCCATGCGTCAACGCGGTCTCCTTCATAAAGCGCCTGCACCTCCAGCGCCGCAAAGTCGCTGCTGCAGAGCTTGATCAACGCCACCGCCTCGTCGATTCCACCCAGCCATCCTGCGCGCTTGGCGCACACCTGCCAGGTAACGCGCGGGCTGTGTCCGCTCGCCTGCAATGCGTCGCGCGCGCGGTTGAAGTACGCGTCGCTGAAGTAACCGGCGCGAATGCGATCGACCGGAAGCTCGAACAGCGCGGGGTCGATACGTTTGCGTCG
>JBDTMO010000669.1:0-3412 GCA_039934235.1 bacterium
CACGAAGGTTCGCTACCTCGCGCATGCCAAGCATCTGGCAATCGTCGACGAAAGCCTGTCTGGCGAGTCGCCTGTCGCGGCAATGGCCGCGGGTGAAGAAGCGGCGCGGAAGAGTGCTCCGTCGTCGGGCGCTCCAGCAGCGTCCGCGCAGCACGGAGTCGTCACGATCACCAACTTCGCATTCAGCCCCACGGTGATCGAGATTTCGAAAGGTGAGCGCGTCACATGGAAGAATGACGACGACGTTCCTCACCGAATCCAGAGTGCGAACGCAGCCTTTACTCCGTCGGCGGTGCTGGATACGAAGGCGTCGTTTGGCGTGACATTCGCCAAGCCGGGGCGATACGAGTACTTCTGCTCACTCCACCCAAAGATGACCGGATCTATCGTTGTCCGATGAGGCCCGCTTCGAGCGTGTGGTGCTGCCACACCTCGATGCCGCGTATACGCTCGCGCGTTACCTGACGCGCGACACCAGCGAGGCGGAAGACGCCATGCAGGAGGCCATCCTGCGGGCGGTCCGCTACTTCCACACGCTTCGCGCTGACGCCGACGCCCGCGCATGGCTGCTCGCCATTGTGCGACGTGAGTGCTATGGCGGACGGCAGAAGCGTGTGGAAACCATCGCCTTCGATGACGTTCCAGAACTTCAGCTCGTCGATCAGGGCGAGCAGCCCGACGTCGCGGTGGGACGCAGCATGTTGCAGCACCGCCTCCGCGAAGCGGTGGCCGCACTACCGGACGGACTGCGTGAAACGCTGATTCTTCGTGAGATCCAGCAGTGTTCCTACGACGAGATTGCCACGATCACCGACGTGCCACTTGGCACCGTGATGTCGCGATTGTCGCGCGCGCGTGCACGCCTGGCCAGTTCGCTCGGTGGCCTGGTGGCTTTTGAAGAGGATTACGGATGACCTCCCCGCAACCGCCACGTCCATTGGGCGACGCACTTCGCGACGCGCTTCCCACCTATCAGGCGCCGGAATCACTGCACGCGTGGGCGCGCGCGCAGGCGTCCACGATGACGAGCACGAATACCAGGACGAACGAGCGCGCGGGCACATCGCGGCGACTGCGTGTCTTCGCGTACGCTGCCGGCATTGTCCTCGCCGCCGCGATTGGCTCCATGTCGGAGCGCTACCTCGATTCGGCGCGACGCGATACCGACGCGCAGAGCCAGCTCGTCGCGACGCTCGTGGACACCCATGTGCGTTCCTTGATGGCCGATCATCTCACCGACGTGCAGTCGAGCGACCGGCACACCGTAAAACCGTGGTTCGCCGGAAAGATCAGCTTTGCGCCGGCGGTACCGGAGCTTGCACCGCAGGGTTTTCCACTCGTGGGAGGACGCGTCGAGTACATCGCGGGCCGCACCGCCGCCGCGCTGGTGTATGGGCGCCGATTGCACACCATCAACCTGTTCATCTGGCCCACGTCTCCGCAGGACGACAGTCGCTCCGGCTCCACGTTCAACGGCTATGCGCTCGAGCATTGGACCGCGCACGGCTTGAGCTACTGGGCGGTTTCGGATGCCGCGGCCGCGGAACTGCAAGCATTCGAGCGGGCCTACACGAGCAGTCCGTGATGAGATATTCTGCATCATGTACATCCCGCGCAGTTACGCCGAAGCAGGCACCGACCGTCTCCACGAGTTCATCACGGCGCACCCATTTGCCGCGCTGATCACGGCGAACGATGGATTGTTTGCAACACATCTCCCCTTGGTGTTGCGGCCAGACGTCGGCACACTCGGCACACTGGAGGGCCATGTCGCCCGTGCGAACGAGCATCACAAGCGCGTGACGTCTCCGTCCGATGCGCTGGTGATTTTCTCGGGACCGCACGCGCATGTCACGCCCACGTGGTATCCGTCGAAGGAAGAATCAGGCAAGGTGGTTCCGACGTGGAATTACGTGGCGGTGCACGTTTACGGCACCGTTCGTTTCATCGACGACCCCGAGTTCCTGCGCGCCCACCTTGCACGGTTGACGGAGACACACGAGACCGCGCGCGGTAGTGAGTGGACGACAAATGATCCGCCCGAGGAGTACGTGACTCAGCAGCTTCGCGCCATCGTCGGCGTGGAGATCGCGATTACGCGGGTCGAGGGAAAGTGGAAAATGAGCCAGAACCGTGGCGAGGCCGACATTGACGGCGTGGTCGCAGGTTTGCGTGACTCTGGCAATATCCAGGACGCCGTTGTTGCCGACATCGTGGCCAACCGGCGTCCCTGATTCTTCAGGAGACAGAACTCATGGTCCAGATAGCATTGCTGCCCGTTGCGCCAATCCTGCTGATGCCGTTCATCCTGCTGTTTTTCATCATCGTCTTTCCGCTGTGGCTCGTTGCCGTCGCGGTGCTTGGCATCCTGCTCGGCCTCACTCGCGCCATCGATGCCGCGCTGGGCGCATTGAAAATCGACGCGAGAATCTCGGGGCCGATCAGCAATGCGTTTCACTGGACGCTCAGTTGGGGCGGGCTCGCGCACAGGCGCGACAGGCCACGCGAAGGCTGAGAATCTGTCGTCCTGAGCGCAGCGAAGGATCGGCGGCATCAACCGGTCGACGCCACACTCTGTCATCCCGCAGGAGCGAGCGCAGCGATGACATTCTCCGGTGCTTCGCTGCGCTCAGAACGACGGCTCTGGCCTCCACACTCGGCCCGCGTGGTATTTTTAAGACACCGAACGCTCGAGCTGTTTCCCGCCGCTGGGTTTTGCTGACGCATGTTTCGCCTCCACACATTTGGCTCGCTCGACCTGATCGGACCAGATGGGGGGTCGCTCGACACAATTCTCGCGCAGCCAAAGCGGTCGCTCCTTCTCGCGTACCTCGCCGCGGCCACTCCGCGCGGATATCAGCGCCGCGATGTCCTCGTCGCACTGTTCTGGCCTGAGCTCGACGCGGAGCGCGCCCGCGGCGCCCTGAGAAAGGCACTCCACTTCCTTCGCGCCACACTCGGCGACGCCGTCATCACGCGTGGCGACGAAGTGGCCGTCGAGAGCTCGATGCTCAGTTGCGACACGGTGGAGTTTGAACGCGCGCTGGGACAGGGCCGCCTTGCCGACGCGATGGCACTCTATCGCGGCGATTTTCTCCCGGGCGTCTATGCGAAGGACGCGCCTGATGTCGAGCGTTGGATTCAGGCCGAGCGGTCTCGTCTTCGCGCGTTGGCGGCGAGGACGGCGTGGAACCTTGCAGAGTCTGCCGAGCATAATGATGCGCCGGGGGCTGCTCGATGGGCGGCGCTTTCGTGGTCGCTTGCGCCAGATGACGAAGGCGCATTGCGCAAGACGATGATGTTGCTGGATCGCGTCGGTGCAAAGGCGGCGGCGCTCAGGGCGTACGATGACTTCGCGACGTCGCTTGCTGCGGACTTTCCGGGAGCCACGCCCGCGAGCGCGACGCGCGAC
>JBDTMO010000670.1:0-3405 GCA_039934235.1 bacterium
AGGGTAGATCACTTCCACCGTGTCGCGCGGAATGCCACGCTCGGCGAGATCGGCTGCGGTGCTCATGCTGATCGCCTGAAACGGAACGCCCTTATACGTGCGGCCGAGTGGACGTTCGGCGAGCCAGACCACGGAGGCGAGCGGTGCGGAGAACTCTTGAAACGCCGTTGAACCGAACAGGTGCGGCACGAGCGCAACCACCGGCGGACCTCCCCAGCGCGGCGTGTAGAGCGGCACCTTGTTCACGTCCTCAACGAGGATGTCAAAGCGCGCGTTGGCAAGGAAGCGCTGGAAGTACTTTTTCGCGAAGAATGGGAACGTGTAACGCGTGCCGACGCGAATGACGTCGATCTCGTCGAGACGGGTGCGCGGCTCGCAACCGGGCCAGCCGCCGCACAGCAGCGTCACTTCATGCCCGCTGCGCGCGAGCCTGCCGAAGATCTCGTGAAGATGGATCTCCGCGCCTCCGGCCTGCGGGTTGTCGCGGTCTTGCCAGTTGACGAGGAGCAACCGCACTACATGCGCCCCATGCGCCGAGCGAGCGCGTCGAGCACACCGTTGACGAATTTTGCGCTCGCCGCGCTGCCATAGCGTTCAGCGAGGGTGACCGACTCCTGGATGATCACCTTCGGTGGCGTGTCGCCAATCGTCAGTTCGGCGGCGGCCATGCGCAACACGCACCGCTCGACAGCGCCAATTCGCTCCATACGCCAGTTCGTCGTGACTTCGGCAAGCTGCGCATCGAGGTCACGCTGCTTGCTCGCCACCATTCGAACAATGGGGCCAGCGACTCGGCGTTCTTCTGGAGTGATGGCCATGTCGTCCCACACTTGCGTTGCGACTTTTTCCAGATTGCCCGTGTCGCCTCGCATGTCCCACGCGTACAGCGCCTGGAGTGCGCGCGCACGCGCCCGCGTCTCAACTCGCGTCCGTGCCATCGAGCCGTTCAAAGAGGTCCGACATCTCGAGCGCGGCAATCGCCGCATCCCAACCCTTGTTGCCAAACTCGCCACCCGCGCGCGCTTCGGCCTGCGCCATGTTGTCCGTTGTCAGCAATCCGAAGCCGATGGGGATTTCGTATTCGTTGCTCGCGTCCGCGAGGCCACGCGACGCTTCACCAGCGACGAAGTCGAAATGCGGCGTGTCGCCGCGAATGACCGCGCCCACGACGACGATTGCATTGTACCGCTCCGTCTGCGCGAGCCGGCGAGCGGCGAATGGAAGCTCCCACGCTCCAGGCACCCAGACGAGGTCCACGTCTTCCGACGCGGTGCCGTGGCGGATGAGCGCGTCCATCGCGCCATCGGCAAGCTTGCTCGTGATGTTGTTGTTGAAGCGGGATGCGAGCACGGCATAGCGCCGGCCCTCACCGTTTGGAACGCCGTTGAATTCAGCCATGTCGTGTCAGGAGGCCAGCAGGTGACCGAGCTTGTCGCGCTTCGTACCCATGTAGCCGGCATTTTCGTCGTTCTCCGGCTGCACGATGGAAACGCGCTCGTCGACGCGAAGGCCGTAGCCCTCGAGGCCGACCATCTTGCGCGGGTTGTTCGTGATGGGGCGAATTGATTTGAGTCCGAGGTCGAGCAGAATTTGTGCGCCGATTCCATAGTTGCGCAGATCCGGAGCAAAGCCAAGGCGTTCATTGGCCTCGACCGTGTCGGCACCAGCGTCCTGCAGCTCATACGCCTTGAGCTTGTTGAGCAGCCCGATGCCCCGGCCTTCCTGATCGAGATACACGATCACGCCGCGCCCTTCGGCTTGAATCATCTTCATGGCCGTCTCGAGCTGCCAGCCGCAGTCGCAGCGCATGGAATGGAAGACATCGCCCGTCAGGCATTTCGAGTGCATGCGAACAAGTGTGTTCTCGCCATCGCCAATTTCGCCGTAGGAAATGGCAACGTGCTCCGCCGTGTCGACGTCATTGCGATAGCCGAACACTCGCCACGTACCAAAGTTCGTGGGCAAGCGCGCCTCTGCGACGCGATGGACGAGCCGCTCGTTCTTGAGGCGATGCGCGACGAGCTGCGCGACCGTGATGAACGTGAGCCCGTGCAGCTTTGCGAACTCGATGAGTTGCGGACGCTTGGCGGTGCTGCCGTCCTCATTGAGGATTTCGCAGATCACGCCCGCGGGGTACACGCCGGCAAGTCGTGCGAGATCGACGGCGGTTTCCGTATGGCCGACGCGTTGAAGCACACCGCCATCGCGCGCGCGCAACGGGAAGATGTGCCCACCATGACGCAGATCGCCTGGAACGGTAGCCGGATCGACGATCGTACGAATTGTCGTCGCGCGATCCATGGCGCTGATGCCCGTTGTCACGCCAAAGCGCGGTGACGCATCGACACTCACGGTGTACGCCGTGCGATACTCGTCGAGGTTACTCTCGGCCATTGGGGCAAGGCCGAGTTGATCGGCGCGCTCACCAGGGAGCGCGAGACAAATCAAGCCGCCGGCCCGCTTGATCATGAAGTTGATGAGTTCGGGCGTGACGAGTTGCGCAGCACAAATGAGGTCGCCCTCATTCTCGCGATCTTCATCGTCGGCGACGATGATGAGCTTGCCCGCCTTGATATCGGCAACGGCCTGTTCGACTGTGTTGAATGGCATGGTTTCTCTTAGATACAGATTCGTAAGGTGCAGATCCTTCGACTCGCTACGCTCGCTCAGGATGACAGAACGGGTACCGTAACGAGCTGGCGAACATACTTGCCGAGCATGTCGGCCTCGACATGCACACTATCGCCAACTGTGAGATCGCCGAGCGTCGTGTGGCGCTCGGTGAACTCGATGAGTGACAATTGAAGAATCCCGGGCTCTGGCAGCGCGTTCACCGTCAGGCTCACGCCATCGATGGTCACCGAGCCATGCAGCACCATCAAGGGTACGAGCTCGTCGGGCAGGCGAACGTCAATGAGAAGCGCATCGCCGTAACGTTCGACGCGCTCGACGTCGCCGACGTCATCCACATGGCCTTGGACGAAATGCCCGCCAAGACGATCACCGAGACGCATGGCACGCTCGAGATTCAAGCGACGGCCGACCTGCCACTCCCCAATGGTCGTGCGACCCAGCGTGGTGAGCACTGCGGCTACGTCGAACCAACCGGGCCCAAATTCTCGCACGGTCAGGCACGCACCATTCACAGCGATGCTTTCACCAGAGACGACGTCGGTATATCGGGACCGAATGCGGAGCTCTCGCCCGGCCTCCGTCCGCTCCACGCGCTCGACGACGCCTACGTCGTCTATCAATCCGGTGAACAATTCAAATAGCTCCCGCCCCCTCAATCGGGTGGCGCGTAAACCGTCATCTCGTCGTCTCCAAACCGCTGTGTGGCGATCACGCGCCAACGCGGCGCGGCGTGGAGCATCGCCGGAGGAAGTCCAGCGAAGGCATTCAGTG
>JBDTMO010000671.1:0-3394 GCA_039934235.1 bacterium
GCTGTCGAGCAGCAGTTCGCCCTCCTGGACGAAGATGTTGAGCAGGTCCTCCGCCTCGGGCTTCGTCGCCGAATCGCGGAGGCGCTCGCCGACGGACGCACGCAATTCGCGCAAGGTGTGGCCCGCCAGTCTCTCGTTCAGGACGCGCGTGACCTCACTGACGGCACTATCTGCCACTGTTCCGCGCACTTCAACGAATACCGTTCGCACGACTCCACCGTCCAGAGTCAGCACCAGCAGGAGCCGGTCTCCTCCCACGCGCACCAAGTCGAGCGACCGTAAAACGCTGGCGTCGAGACGAGGTCCGAGCGCGACGCCGAGCTCCTGGGTCAGGACGCCGAGCGACTGCGCGGCCCGACGGAGGATCGTCTCTATCGTCGAATTGCTCGCCGAGATGTCTGCGTGCAGCCGGTCGTGCTCGGCGACCACGATTGTGGTTGGTGGCGCGTTGAGCAATGCGTCCACATACGCCCGGTACGCCTTGTCCGTAGGCACGCGCCCAGCGGAGGTGTGCGGATGCATGAGAAACCCCTTCTCTTCGAGGTCACTCATGGTATTGCGAATGGTTGCCGGGGAGACTCCCAGGCTAAAGCCACGCGAGAGCACCCGCGAGCCAGCCGGTTCTGCGGTCTGGACGTACGACTTGATTACCGCCTCGAGGACGCGGCGCTCGCGGGGCGTGAGCTCGTCGGCAGTTGCCATAAGTCTAAATATGCTAACGACTTCGGTGATGCGTCAAGGCGGCCGCAAGTGCGTCGAGCCGAAGCCAGCCGTTTGCGGTGCAATGAATTCGGTCGTCGGTGCCAAGCTTTGCCCATCCTGCGTTGATCCAAGGCTCGACGACCGGGTGGTCGGATGGAGTCGCGGGAAGACCGGAATCGGACCTCAATCCGAGATAAACCGCCTCGGCGATCCTGTTGTCGGCCGTGAGGAGTTCCGAGCCGTCTTCTGGATCAGTTCCCGCGAGCGCCGCGTCGCGCCACTCTGCGTAGTGCCTGAGGTTCCACCGTCGCACCTGTCCGTCGAACCCGTGAGCGGACGGTCCAAGCCCAACGTACGGAACGCCAGACCAATACGCGGAATTGTGCCGAGCTCGGCAACCGGCCCGCGCGTAGTTGGATACTTCGTAGTGCTCATAACCTGCGTGCGTGAGGAGGCGATGCGCATTGAGGAAGTCGGCCACATAGCCGTCTTCTGGCTGTTCAACGGTTATTCCACGAGAGACCCATCTGCCAAGCAGAGTTCGCGGTTCAATCGTGAGCCCGTACAGAGAAATGTGGTCTGGCTCGAGCGCTAGCAACCGCTCTACGTCGTTTTCAAAGTTACGAGAGAGCGATTCCGGCAATGCGAAAATCAGGTCGAGCGACACGTTCTGAATGTCAGCTGCCCGAGCCACTTGAACCGCTCGCTCGGTCGTCCCAGAGTCGTGCGTGCGGTGCATCCATGCGAGCACCGTGTCGTTGAAGCTCTGTCCCCCAATCGAGAGTCGATTGATCCCAGCAGCATACCAGCGCGTCGCGGCCTCTGGCGTAACATCGTCAGGATTTGCTTCGATCGTAATTTCCGCCCCAGCCACCGGCCTGAATTGGCGCTGCACGAGGTCGAGTGCGCGGGCAACGCCTTCGCCGCCAAGCAACGATGGCGTGCCCCCGCCGAAGTAGATGGTCTCGACCTCACTCGGCGCCCGGTGCCTGAATCGCGTTCGAAGTTCGGCCTCGAGCGCCTGGAGAAATTCGTCGACGGGCACCGTTCGGCGTATGGCGATGGAGAAGTCGCAATACGAGCAGCGTCGAGCGCAGAACGGGACGTGGACGTAGATGTGGCGAGGCATCGGTCAGTCTCGCACGCCGTGCGGCTGAACGCGTGGAGCAATGCTTATCATGCGCGTCGAATCACTCCTGTCAGCGAGCACTCCAGGAGACCACGCAACTCGAGCGCGGACACCGCGGCCATGCCTTCCTGGGCCGGCAGGCCAGACCGGGTGCACAGCGTGTCCAAATCAGCACCGCCATCGCAGAGTGCATCCCACATGCGGCGTTCTCCGCTGCCTTCTGGTATGTCCGCAAGCAGAATTGGCGCGGTCAGACCCATGAGGGCGAGTGCATCGGCCATGCTCGTGATTGGATGCGCCCCATCGCGAAACAACTCGTTGCTCCCTTGCGACTGAGGAACGTCGATTGGTCCAGGAACAGCCGCGACCATCCGGCCCAAATCATTCGCCCACCGGGACGTGATGAGCGCCCCGCTTCCCACTCCCGCTTCGACCACGATTGTAAGCGTCGACAGCGCTGCAATGATTCGGTTGCGCTGAGGAAATGATCCGCCATGCGCCGCATTCCGCGGTTCCAGCTCCGAAAGAAGAAGCCCGCGCTCGGCAATTTCGCCCTGTAGTGCGACGTGAGCTCTCGGATAGACGACGTCGAGCCCCGTGCCCAGTACCGCGCAGGTGGCGCCATCGATATCGAGCGCGCCGCGATGCGCGCACGCGTCGACGCCCCGCGCCAGCCCGCTGATCACGCAGGCACCCGCGCGAGCCAAGGTGTGCGCGAGTTCTCGCGTTACCCGTTCGGCATATGCGGTAGCGCGCCGAGTTCCGACGATGGCGACACAGGGTTGGGCGAGGATGTCGAGGTCGCCTCGCGCCCACAATGGATCCGGTGGGTGCGGTAAGTCCAACAGCCCGCCGGGATAGCGCGAATCCGTTTTCCGGATTGCGATGGTGGGCGGGCTGGACGGACTCAGGGCAGCACCACGTCCTTTATCGGCTGCATGGATGCCTTGCGCATCTCGAGCAGTCGACGCCACCACGCCAGCTTGAGTTCCTCGAGACCAGTGCGTCCGGCAGCGGAGATGGCGAACACGCCGAACGCCTGATCGGCGTCGATTGGCGCCGGCTCGTCTTCACCGAGGAGGTCCATCTTCGTGAACACGACGCAATGCGGTTTTTCCGCAAGCTCCGGGGAGTACTGCGCGACCTCGTTGCGGAGCTGATCGTACTCCGCCTGCCAATCGAGCGAGTCAATTGGAATGAGGAACGCGAGCAGTCGCGTGCGTTCGATGTGGCGCAGGAACTGGAGGCCAAGCCCCTTCCCCTCGTGCGCCCCTTCGATGATACCAGGAATGTCCGCCACCACGAACGTGCGGCTGTCACTCATTTGCACGACGCCGAGGTTCGGTGCGAGCGTCGTGAATGGGTAGTCGCCGATTTTTGGTGTGGCTGCGCTAATGACGGAAAGCAGCGTCGACTTCCCGGCATTCGGTTGGCCAACCAGACCGATGTCTGCGATGAGCTTGAGTTCGAGCTCGAGGGTGAAGGCCTCACCGTCTTCGCCAGGTTGCCATTCGCGCGGGCTCCGATGCACCGAGGTGGCAAACCAGCTATTCCCCTTGCCCC
>JBDTMO010000672.1:0-3386 GCA_039934235.1 bacterium
GGAAGCGTGGCGAACGTGCGTCCGCCATCGATGGACTTCATGACCGGTGCATTCATGACGTACACGACGTCTGCGTTCTGCGGATCGGCGGTGACGTTCATGTAGTACCACGACCGCGTCTGGATGAGGCGGTCTTCGCTAAGAAGCTTCCACGTCTTTCCGGCATCATCGCTGCGAAACAGCCCGCCTTTTTCCGCTTCGATGATGGCGTAGATGCGTTCCGGATTGGCCGGCGATACCGCGACGCCGATCTTGCCCATCAGCTTCGGCAGGCCTTCGCTGAGACGAGTCCAGCTGTCGCCGCCGTCGGTGGATTTCCAGATGCCGCTCCCCGCGCCACCACTTCTCACGAGCCATGGCAGGCGTTGATGATCCCAGAATGCCGCGTACAAGATGCGTGGGTTGGTGGGATCCATGGAGAGGTCGCTCGCGCCGCTCGTCGCGTTCGTGCCCTTGAGCAATTGCGTCCACGACTTGCCACCATCCGTCGACCGATAGATGCCGCGGTCGGAGGTGCCCTTCCAGCGGTCACCTTGTGCGGCGACGTACACGATGTCGGGGTTTCCGGGATGCACGCGGACTTGCGCGATCTGTCTCGTGTTCTCGAGCCCGATGCGCGTGAAGGTCTTACCGGCATCGGTACTCCTGAACATGCCGTTTCCATACGACGACGATTGCCCGCGCACCGCATGCTCACCAGTGCCGACGTACACGACATTGGGATCCGACTCGGCAACCGCGATCGCGCCGATCGACCCATTCATGCCCGCGCCGCCCGGTCCATCTGAAATCACTTTCCACGAGTGGCCGGCGTTCTCGCTCTTCCACACGCCGCCGCCGGTGTAGCCGACATAGAACGTGTTGGGCTGGGAGGTGACGCCCGCGATGGCGTCTGCTCGTCCGCCACGGAAGGGGCCAATGTTGCGCCACTGCATCGCGGCGAACAGCGTGGTGTCGAAGGCGCCTCGCGTCTGGGCGGGCAGCGTGGTTGCAATCAGAGCGACGCAAGCGAGGGCGAGGCGGAGTGGCCTGAGTATCATGCGACGCGAGGAAAGGGGCGAGAGAGAATTCATTTGCCTTTACCAGAGAGGAGTGCCTGGAACCGGGTGTCCGCCCTGATGCGATCGAATGTGGGATCGGCCTTGAGCCATGCAACCGTCACGGGCGATGGGCCGTTCAGGAGCTCGCTCAGTACTGCGGTCGCACGACGCGCATCGCCCGCCATTGCGGTGATCAGCGCATAGTCGATGGCGTTGTACGCACCAAGGAACGCATCCCTTTCGAGCGGAAGCAGCGCGAGGCCGGAGTCTGCCTCGGCAATCGCGCTCGTGGTGTCGGCCGCGAGCAGCAGCGCCCACGCGAACCGCATGCGTTTCGTGGCGTACTTCGGGTTCGCGCTGACAGCCGGTCGCAACTGGTTGACGGCGGAGTCTGCAATGACGTGAAGGCGGTTCGCCGACCCGCTGCGCCGTGCCGCTTCGGCGCACGCGAGCATTCGGCTCCAGGCGGGATCTCGGGACGGCGGCGCAATTGGCCGTTCACAGAACCCTGTCAGCAGCGAGTCATCGATTGTCTGCGGACTCATGATCTGGACCAGCAGAAAGGCGATGACCTGGCGCCGCCGTGCGTCAGGCAACCTGGCAATACTGGCGCGCGCACCACTGAGGTCCCCTAGCGCCAGATTCAGGGCTGCGCCGTCGGCCAACGCAAATGGCGGAATATCCTTTTCGGGAAGCGCCCATGCCTGACGGTAGATCTCCATCGCTTCGTTTGCTCGCTTCTGCCAGAGCAGCACTCTCCCGACCCGTGTAACGGCCGATGCGCTCCTGGGGTCGAGCCCCGCTCCGCGCCGGGCCTCGGTCAACGCTTCCTCCAACCGGCCGGCGTTCAGATACCCCGAGGCGAGAAAGTGCGAAATGGTTGCATCCCCGGGTGCCAGCATCTTTGCCTTGCGCAGGTAGGCGATGGACGAGTCCCGCGCGAGGGTCACGCTTCTGTGGTAGATGCCGCGCGCAAGCTGGCTTTCGGCGAGATCGGGCGCGACGGTCATCGCTCTGGCACTCATCGTCGCACCTTCCGTCGCGTCCTGCGCCTCGCCCGTGTTGACGAACCGCACGATCGCGTCTTCAGCGAGCGCGGCCCACGCGGGAGCGAGCATCGAGTCGAGCGCGACCGCGCGGAGCAGCATCTCTCGCCGCTGTTCCGGCGAGCCTCCTTGTCGGGACGCGAGCAACAGGTCATACGCCGCGGGATTGTCGCCGAAGTGCGCGCCGAGCCGTGCGCGAACCGCCGCACCAAGGGTGACGTCGAGTGCGCGAGCGATTTTTTCGGTGATGTCGCGCTCCACATCGAAGACATTTCTGGTCGCGGCAACGACGGGTGATGGCCACGCGAGTACGACACGTCCGTCGCGCGCGGCCAGGAGTTCGGGCCGAACGCTGATCTGTCCCCCTTCGATGCTGTCCCACGCGACGGTCCCCGTCAGCGCGTAACTCGCGCCCAGCTGGCGTGCTATGGCCGCAGGATTCGTCGTGTCGGCAATGGCAGCGGTGCTGGTCGCGGCGATGACTTCGATGCCGGGCACGCTCGCCAGCTTCGTACGAAGCGCGCCTGTCATCCCCGCCGTGAAATACGCACGTGCCGAATCTCCGGTGGTGCGAAAGGGAAGTACCACAATTCGCGCCGCACCGCCCGCGGTTGGTCGCGAGCCGTCGCGTGAAAGGAAGAACGCGAGCGCAACCGCAGACACGAGCATCGCCGCCCCGATGATCGGCGCGCGGCGACCTCGAACCTGGCCGGCGTGCGTGACGCTCGGTGGAGCAATCGTGTACGTGGCGCTGGGCGCAAGCGCGGCAGCCATCTCACCCGCGGTGCGATAGCGATCCGCGGGCGACCGCGCGAGCGCTTTCATCACGATCGGCTCGAGCGATGCGGCCTGCGGTCGCACGGGAGTGATCGCGCGCGGCGCGTCGGTCATCATACGCGCCATGATCGCCTGTGCCGTGGGGCCTGTGTACGGCGGCTCACCAGTGAGCATCTCGTACAGCACGCATCCCAGTGCGTAAATGTCCGCCCGGCCGTCCACGGGCTCTGCGAGCGCCTGCTCGGGGCTCATGTAGCACGGAGTGCCGACCGTGATCCCGGTCGCCGTGAGGCGCGCGCCGAGTGTGGGATCAACGACGTGAGCGACACCGAAGTCGGCGAGCACTGGCCGGTCGCCCTGCAATAAAATGTTCTCCGGCTTGACGTCGCGATGAATCACGCCGTGCCGATGTGCGTAGTCGAGCGCGTCCGCTACTTCGCGCGCGATGGACTGGGCAACTTCCAGTGAAAGCTGTCGCTCGCGCGTGAGCCGGTCGCGGAGCGACCCCCCGTCCACGTACGGC
>JBDTMO010000673.1:0-3376 GCA_039934235.1 bacterium
TCGTCTCGAACAACACCACGCGCGAAATTCAGCAGTGGGCGCTGGCGCATGAGTTCGGGCACGAGTGGTTTCCCATGATCGTCGGCTCGAACGAACGACTCTATCCGTGGATGGATGAAGGCTTCAACACGTTCATCGATCTCGATAACGCCGCGAGCTATTTCAAGGGATCCGCGTATGGCGACACGATTAACGCGAATCCACTGCACATGGCGCCCGAGCATACAAAGCCCGGTGAGGAACAGCCGCTCATTACGAATCCCACTGAAGTGCGCGACTTGATGTGGGTGGGCTACCAGAAGCCAGCGCTCATGCTGCAAACACTCCGCTACGAAGTGCTGGGCAAGGAACGATTCGACGCGGCGTTTCGCGACTACATCCGCACCTGGGCGTACAAGCACCCCACACCGTCGGACTTCTTTCGCCTCATGCGCGATGCATCCGGCATGGAACTCGATTGGTTCTGGCGCGACTGGATTTTCACGACGTCGAGACTCGACCAGGCGGTGGATTCGGTCGCGACGGATACGAGTGGCCGCGCAAACGTGCACCTCAGCAATCGCGGCACGATGGTGATGCCGGCTGAACTCCGCATCACGTATGATGATGGCACGAACGACACGGTGCGGCTCCCAGTGGAGATGTGGAATCTCGGCCAACACTTCGTGTATCGCGTTCCGGTGCGGAAGGTTGTGCGGCGCGCTGAGGTGGATCCACGCAAGGTGATGCCCGACGTCGATCGGACGAACAATCAATGGACCAGGCGTTGACGGCTGCGTCGCTCGATATTGTCGTTCGCGATGCACGCGTTCACGAGCACGACGTCATCAGCGCGCTTACGGTCAATGCGTACGCGGAGTACGCGACGATCATGACGCCGCTCGCGTGGGCGCCCCTGGAGCGAGCTGTTGTGGCGGCGCTCGCATCGAGTGAGATGATGCAGCGCATTGTCGCGGACCGCGATGGAGAGATCGTCGGCAGTGTGTTCCTCTTTCCTGCAGCGTCGGATGTCTATGGCGACGTCGCGGATCGCTCGCACTGCCCGGTGCTTCGACTCCTCGCCGTCACACCAGATGCTCGCAGGCTTGGCGTGGGCAAGCTGCTTGTGGACGAGTGTGTGCGTCGCGCGCGATTGCTGGGTGCAAGTGAGCTCGGGCTCCATACGTCGGTGAGCATGCAAGGCGCCGTGCGCCTGTATCAGCGCATGGGGTTCGTGCGCGCGCCGGAATTCGATTTCCAGCCTGAGGGTGCTGAGCTCGTCGAGGCGTATCGGCTGCGGTTGTAAAGCCGCAACGCCACGTTGTCATCCCGCACGAGCGACCGCTCGTGTCGGGATGACAACCACGTGTCCTTCGCTGCGCTCGGAACAACAGACTCACGGAACCGCGAGGCGCTCATCGTCGAGCTGGTATTCCCTGCGGTGCGGGAGCAAACCAGCAAACCCGGTGGTCCACGCTTCGAACGCGAGATCCGATTGGCCCATCGTATCGATGAACCGCGGGATGAGCAACGGATCGGCCGTACGATCGGCCAAGTCGGGCAGGCAGGTAGTCGCGTAGTTGACGCCACTCTCGCGCAACCACGGCAGAAATTCGCCGAAGTACTCGCCGCTGGGGTAACAGAAGTGCTCGAGGATCGTCGCGTCGCCACGCAGTTCGCGCGTGACCGCGACGTTGTCCCTGATCTCGCGCATGAACTGCTCACGATCGCGCGGTGTGCGGTGCCGGTGCGTGTGGAGTTGAACGTCAATCAAGTCGCGCGGTAGCGCGCGCACGGAATCGGGCGGCATGATGTGCAATACCTGACGCGACATGATCGTGTCGAAGTTCACGCCGAGTGCTGCGGCAATGCGCGAAACGAGTTCGTTCTTGTCGTGTGCGTTGAGGCCACGAGTGCGCGCGAACTCCCGCAATCGCGCGCTGGCCTCCGTGCGCTCCGCGTGCGTCGACACCGGCAGTGCGATGTGCGATTCGCAAAACGACGCGACGTCACCTCCGCTCGTGCGGCCCTTCCAGAGCACGTATGACAACACCGTGTTGAATACCGGCAACCGGTTCAGCGAGTAATAGGTCGTCAGATAGAGCGTCGCTGGCGCATTGAATTCCCGCAGCACGGGAAGCGCACGTCGTTCGAAGTCCACCGCGCCGTCGTCGAACGTGATGGCAACACTGCGCGCGGGAAGCGTTCCCTCGTACAGCCGGCGCGTGGCTTCTGCGAGCGGAAGAATCTGATAGCCGCCATCACGCAACAGCTGGAGGCGCTGGCGCAATTTGTCCTGCGTGATGTACAGGGCAGGATCCCAGAGGTGTTCGTCGTCTGTCGACACGCCGTGATAGCAAAGAATCAACAGGCGGTTATGCCGCCACTGGCTGTCGCGCACGAGCGCGAACACGCCAAGGCTCTTGGCAGCCTTGTAGACGACTTCCTTCAGGCGCACGGTCGGCCGATCATCTGGTGGGATAGAAAAGGTGCACGTCCTTCTGCTACGCTCAGGACGACGATCTCGGCCGGCCCTTCGCTACACACTCGCGCTGGGGGGTACCGTTCAGCGACGACGCGCCGTGAGCTCCACGAAATCAAACGTCTGCGACCACTGCGCCGCCACCGCGTATCCTTGCCGGGCGGGCCTGCGGGTCCGCATTCGGCGCCCAATTGACCCTGCGGAGGCGCGGCTTCAACGGCGTGGACGCAGTTGCCCCCGCCTCGGCGTCGCTGAACATCACGCGTCCGTTGACCGGTGACACGCCGAAATGAAGAAGGCTGTCCAGCGCGTGCTATCTGATCGGCACCGAGATCGTGAAGTGATGGCTCGTTTCACGCCCACCCTGGAAGAACAGCGGCGAGCTTGGCGCCGCGATAATTCCGCCAGTTGCCGCGCTGAAACTTTCCGGCGAGTTGACGGCGAAACTCTCACCCGGCGAGAGACCGCAATCCGACGTGCAGTTCGCGCGGAATGCGTACGACACCTCGATGTCATGCGAGCGGTAGCGCATGCCGAACGTGGCTTTTCTCGACCCAGTTTTCGTGCTGGGTACGCACGCTCCGGGCAATGTTGTTCGTCTGCACCAGGTTGTATGAAATGGCGTACAGGCCCAGGCCAAAGTCCAACGCGAACGAGCCGTGCGACGCCGAATCCGCACCCCACGTATGCCCGACGCCGAGGCGAGCCTTGCTGTTCCGAAAGCGGAAGTGGTTCTCCACGGTTTTATCGCCAGCGTGAATCACGGATCCGTCTGGCCGAGTCGTGTTGGTTGCCGCGTCGGCGTAGGTGTTTGACGTCATGGGTTCCACGATGACGTCGACGCCGAATGTGAATGGTCCAGTCGCGCGAGCTGCGCCCACGCCAAGGTTGAAGCCGTTCGTGGAGCCTGGGTCG
>JBDTMO010000674.1:0-3368 GCA_039934235.1 bacterium
GGATGTCTCGCCCGAAAATGACAGGTCGCGAACCGATGCGTCACCCTCACATTCGGGACAAATGCTCGGTTCGCCGGATGTGAATGGTCATGTCAGGCATTCGCCGGCAAAGTTCGCGGACTTCACGGTTACCATCACCGCTATTGTGCAGAGCGCACCCATGCTTGTAGCGTGGTTGCACCCAGTCTCATTTCGCGACTCCCGTGGGATCGTCTTTCGACATGACATTTGCGACCCGCTTGCGCCGACCGTGCGCGGCCATTGCGTCACTCCTCGCTGTCGCGTGTGGTGGCGGCGACACGACCACCGCGGGGACTTCGAGTCTTCCTTCGTCGCCGGCACCCGTCGACGGCGCAGCGAGCTTTGCGCAAATCCAGACCACAATCCTTACGCCGAGTTGCGCGACGGCGAACTGTCACGTCAGTTCGAGCGCGCAAGGCGGGTTGGTCCTGACGGCGGATGTCGCCTACGAGAACCTCGTCGGCGTAAAACCAGTTAGTCCGAACGCCATCGCCGATGGACTGAAGCGCGTCATGATTGGCAAGCCGGATTCGAGCCTGCTGTACCACAAGTTGGTGTTTCCGCCCGGACATCATACGCACGATTACGGCAACCCGATGCCAACCGGCACCGCGGGGCTGAGCAATGGGCAGCTGGAATTTGTGCGGCAGTGGATTGCCGCCGGCGCGCCAAAGACGGGCGTCGTGGCCAATGCCGCATTGCTCGCGGATAAGGGGCTCCAGAGCACGCAGCCGTTCCAGCCACTCTCGGCGCCC
Source organism: bacterium (assembly GCA_039934235.1). GTDB lineage: Bacteria > Gemmatimonadota > Gemmatimonadetes > Gemmatimonadales > Gemmatimonadaceae > AG11. The sequence continues at coordinate 777 of JBDTMO010000674.1, forward strand.
GCTGCCGGAACTGGTTTCCAACTCAAGGTGGATCAGTTCGACGTCTCCGCCAACTTCGAACGCGAGCTGTTCAACTATCGCAGTGTTGGGAACACGTCCGACATCTACGTTTCGCGCATCGAGACGTCCATGCGGCCGTTCAGTCATCACTTCGTGCTCTACACATTCGATCCCAAGACGCCGTCGTCGGTGATCCCGAAGCCCGACATGGTGCGCGACATTCGGAAGCCCGACGGATCGATGGACATGACCAACATGGTCGCCATGGGCTACCACGTATTCCTCGGCGGATCGATGCAGCCGAGAAGCGACTACAGCTTTCCGGCGGGCACCGCGCTCAGGATTCCCGCGAACGCGTCAATCGACTTGAACGTGCATTACGCGAATCACACCAGCGGCAAGGTGGATGGGGAAGCGTACGTGAACCTGTACACGACGCCGGCCGCGCAGGTGCTGCATCCGCTGTCGACACTGAACCTGGCGAATTACAGCATCGTGTTGCCAGCTGGCCAGGTGACGGTCGTCTCCAAGGACTTTCTCTTTAACGCGCTGACCACCGTCACGGGACTCACGTCGCACATGCATGCGCGCGGGACGAAGTTCCAGATCAGGATCGTGGGCGGTGCGCGCGACGGTGAGCTCGTTTACGAGAACACGGATTGGGAGCATCCACAGCTGGTCAACTTCACGACGCCCATCGTTCTCTCTGGTGGCCAGGGGCTGCGGTCGATCGTGACATACAACAATACGACGACGCATCCGATCTTCTTCGGTCTTACGAGCGACGATGAAATGGACATCATCTTCGGCTACTACTACTAGTCGTCATCCTGAGCGAACGGAGCAACGAGTTGTCATCCTGAGCGAGCGGAGCGACGAGTTGTCATCCTGAGCGAGCGGAGCGAGTCGAAGGATCTGCACCTCCCATCATCCTGAGCGAGCGTCGCTCAGCGCTCCTCACAGCTATTGGTCTCGACTCGTTCCAGGAAGCTCACGGGGCGCTCAGTGCGAGGCACGCGAATGATGTCCACGGGAGAGATCACCTGACTGAGGCATCCGCAGCGAGCGCCGCGACGGCGTTCGCGCACGATCGCATACAGGCGACGCTCCTGATCGCGATACACCGTGTCGATGTTGATCGCGTAGCCGAGGCACGGCTGTTCGCCCATCGCGGCGACGATCAGCATCTCTCGAGTGAAGTCCACCTTCGGGCGAACGGTGCGATCATCATAGCCGAGCAGGCGTGACCACAGCTGGTTGTAGTCCGTGCTGTCCATGATGACCAGCCGCACCGTCGTGGGCAGCCGGCTGCCTGCCGACTTGAACACATGATCGAGCGACGTATACGGCTCGGGCTTGCTCTCGGCCGCGCGTTCGCGCGCGTCCTTCGGCGAAATCGGCGGCGCATTCCCCAGCTGGTCCGGACCCTGACGACTACTCGCTGGCACCGATGGGCGGCAGCCGGCGAGACAGCTGCTGGCCAGAACTACAAGGGAAAGGAGGCGGCGCATGAATCCTCTGGGAAGTGCAGATACCGAAGCGGAGTTACCCGGCTCGATTGAGTATCGGCACCACCATCTGGAACTGAAGGACTGTCGCTAGCGATACCCCTTTGCCTGCATCTCGAACAGCTCGGCATACAGGCCGTTGGCCGCCACGAGTGCCTCATGCGTCCCCTCCTCGATCACCGCGCCGCCGCCCAGCACGACAATACGATCTGCCATGCGCACGGTGGAAAAACGGTGTGAAATCACGACGGCCATGCGCCCCGCCATGAGCTGGTTGAAGCGCACGAACACCTCATACTCCGCCCGCGCATCGAGCGCGGCTGTCGGCTCATCGAGAATGAGCAATTGCGTCGAGCGCATGTACGCTCTCGCGAGTGCAATCTTTTGCCACTCGCCGCCGGAAAGATCGACGCCATCATCGAAGCGCCGGCCCAGCATCTGTCGGTATCCGGCGGCGAACCGCGGCAACAGGCTGGAGGCAAGTGACCGGTCCGCCGCGTCCACGACTGCCAACGGTGGCGAAATAACTACACCTGGCGCGGCATCGGTCACCTGCTTCAGGTAGCCGGTGACCTCCCCAATTTCGCCGACGCCGATGTTCTCGTCGAACGGCATGTCGTACTTCACGAAGTCCTGGAAGATCACGCCGATGGCTTGGCGCAACGACGCGAGATCGTATTCACGAAGGTCGACACCGTCGAGCAGAATGCGGCCCTCGCTGGGGTCGTAGAGCCGCGCGAGCAACTTGGTAATCGTCGTCTTGCCGGCGCCGTTCTCACCGACGAGCGCGATCCGCTCACCCGGCGAGATAGTCAGGTTCACGTGGCGAATCGCCCACCGTTCGCTGCCGCGATACTTGAAGCCGACGTTCTCGAACACAAAGCCAGAACGAATCGGCGATGGCACGGCAGCCGCACCCGGACGCGAGTTGATCGACGGCTGCATTTCGAAGAAGACGAAGAGATCTCGGAGATAGAGACTCTGTTCGTAGATGTCGCTCGCCGAGAGGAGAAGACGCTGAATGAGGTCTCGGCTGCGACTGAACGCTGCGGCCAGAAAGGTCAGCGTCCCAAGGCTGATCGCG
>JBDTMO010000675.1:0-3368 GCA_039934235.1 bacterium
GTGCGGCGTGCTGCGAACGCGACGCCGGTTCAGTGCGGTGCCGCACCGGGTGTGTTGCCGACAGGGACGTTTACAGTCTCGGACGTGATTACCGCGACAAACAGCGGGAACGGTTCCGGGTCGCTCGTCGCTGGAGCCGCAGTTGTCGAACTCCAGTTGTTGGTGAACGGCGCCGTCGCCGATATGAAGACGGTGGCTGTTACGCTCGCTGTAGCCACGACGGGTATTTCCGCCTTGACGACCACTGCGGCCACCATTCCCATCGGCGGCGCGCCTCCGACGTACTCGGCGACCGTGGTGAATCCGGGACCGAGCCTCTCACCCGTCGTTCTTCAGGGATGGATGCATCAAGGGACGGCGCGTCGCGCGGCGGGCGGCACGATGATCGTCGTCGGTGGTGCGACGCCCGTCGGCGTGTTGCCGACGGGAACGTTTACGGTGGCAGGTTCGATCGTTGCGTTCAATACGGGGGGCGGCAGCGGAACCCTCGTGCCCGGACCGGCGACGTTCGAGCTGGAGATGACCATGAACGGAACGCTGATCCAGATGAAGACGCTCGCCGTTACGCTCGTCTGATGCAGGAGCGCGCCTTCGTGTTTCCCCGAATCCTCATGAGGTCCAGATGAATGCGTCACTCATTCTCGGAGCATCTGTATTGACGCTCTGCGTGCTGTCGCTAACCGACCGCGCGAGCGCCCCTCCGCCGCCACATACGCCGATAATACGAGGGGCACAACTCGAGATCGACCGCGCGCAATTGCCGCGGTACACGGCGGCACTCCGCGAAGAAGCCGAGACGTCCATCCGCACCGAACCCGGCGTGCTGACCCTGTACGCCGTTGCCGTGAAGGGTCACCCCGAGCGCATTCGGATTTTCGAGATGTACGCGGACTCGGCCGCATACGCCGCGCACATCGCATCGCCGCACTTCAAGAAGTACAAGAGCGGCACGCAGGCGATGGTGAAGTCGTTGACGCTGCTCGAGACGGACCCGGTATTCCTGGGCACCAAGCGCACCGAGTCACTCGGCTCCTTCGTCACGGTCCGGTAGCGGCACCCGTCAGATTGAGCGCGTTCGTCACGTGTCCGATGATCATCGCCAGCATCGGAAAGTGATGACGCAGTTGCCGCTCGTGGATGATGAGCCTTTTCGCTCTCCGCTCAGGGGCGAGCGTTCGTGCCGCAATCGCTGATCGCGATGCGAACGCTCCAGCCTCCCGAGTCCTTGGAGACGAGACGTCCAACGCTTGCGACCGGCGACGCACGAACTGCCGCCAGCGTGGATTGCTGAGCGGGAGTCAGCTTGCGGCTCGAATCGATCGGCGCCGCCACGCAGGCCACCGCACGGTCGGCAGACGCTGCCCACGCCAACAAGGGAGTTGCGGCGGCCAACCAATCCTTTTCTCGTCCGAGCCGATCGCTCGCAGTGGGGGTCTCCAGCGCCATGTCGCGCACGTCAATCCGAGCCCCCACGCGTATCCCCCAGCGACTGGCCAGGAGTGCTTCGCCGGCTGCACCGAGCGGGGGGCCGAGATGCCGCAGGACGATGGTCGGCCTGGACCGCGACGGGATCACGAGCTCCCAACCGGCCAACGGTCCTCCTACGTCTCCTGGCCACTCGATTTCGATAGCCGATGCCACGCGATGTCGGATCGTGGCGACATCGACGGCGTCGGCAGACCCGGACTGCGCGCTGGTCACTCGGTTCATCGCGGCGGCCGCTAGCGTCTTGCCATCCGGCACTGCGTTGATCGTGATCGTCGGCGTGACGCTCGTCGCAGCTGCGATCGAGGTGCCGATCCGCCGCTCGAGCGCCGCCGCCTGCTCATTCGATCCAATGAGCACGAGATGCAGCGTGACCTCATGCCGCTCCACGATGATCGACGTCTGCACGGCCTCTGGCGCCTCGGCGCCAACGATGCGCCGAATCGAATCCCGGGCGCGCACCTCCCACGTGACTTCGTCCAGGGCGCGACGCAGCGGAACGTAGACCGCGCCGAGAAACATGGCTGGAATGATGACGCGCATCGCGAGTCCGTACCGGGAGCCGAACACGCCCTGCAGACGTGCCTGCGCGCCGGCGGCGAACTGGCTGGTTCGCGTGTGGTCAGGGTCTACGTAGTCGTGTTCGACTGTCGATGCGTCAACTTGGTTGTAGCCAAGTGCGAGGAAGCTCAGCACCGCCAAAACAAGGATTGCGGAAAGATTCGCCGTGAAGAGCAGTGCGGCTCCTCCGGCCACGGTCAGCGAACCGGTGCCCACGCCGAAGCCCGCGACGCACAATGGCGGGACGAGCGCGATGCCGACCGCAGTACCGGCGGCGGCAGACGTCGTATCGGACGTGGGTCGAACGGTGGTATACGCCGCCGTAAGCGCGCAAAAGACGGCAACCAGCAAATCGAGCGCAGTAGGTGCCGTACGCGCGGCGACCTCACTCGTGACTTCGTGAAATGGCAGGGTGACGGTCAGGATTGCGGCCCCGCTGACGACCACCACGACGCTCAACAACACGCGAACGGAGGCCCGGACGGTAAGAAACGCGGAACCGACGGCGAATCCCATTCCAAGTTCGATGATTGGTCCCATGAGCGGCGACACGAGCATGGCGCCAATGACCACCGCCGTACTGTTGAGGACCAGCCCGAGGGTGGCAATCCCCGTCGCGAGGGTGAGCTGAATCCAGTAGCCCGGCGCGCGGCGGCGGTTGTTCTGGAGCATGGTCACCACGGCCTCGGTGCGCGCGGACTCGTTGACGCCGAGCGCGGTGGCGGCGCGGTGCTGCAGCGCGGCAATCACAGCACGAAGCTGATGGCCGAGACCGTCGTGGGCGGGACGGGGTTCGTCGGGTGGAACGGAAGATTAGGTCACGCGACAAACTACGCGCACCGCACCTCACGCGGTCAAGCGATCAATGCGCCGGGACTGTCAGATTGAGCGCGTTCGTGAGGTCCCCCATCGGCGTACCGCCTGCCGCGCTGAGAGATCCGTCGCGTAACGTGATGCCTCTCAATGGTTCGAGCGCAAAGACATTGGAGATCAGCCGGAGAATCGAGCCGGTGTCGTACTGCGTGTGATCGACCGTGCCTTTCTTTGCGAACGGCGAGATGATGATCGCGGGAATTCGTGTTCCGGGGCCTAACAGGTCGCCCTTTGGTGGGGCCACGTGATCCCACGATCCCCCGAATTCATCATACGTCACTATGATCACCATGTTCTTCCACTGCGGGCCGGAACGGAGCTTCGCCACGACATCGGCGATACGCGCGTCGCCATCAGCGATGTTTGCGTAGCCTTCGTGCTGGTTATAGGCACCTTCCGGTTTGTAGAACGCGACCGATGGCAGCGTCCCATTCGTGGCGTCCGCTAAA
>JBDTMO010000676.1:0-3363 GCA_039934235.1 bacterium
GTGAGGTTTCGCGTAAAGTGGCGCAGTCCGATTTTGCTGTTCTGCCAGATGTCTCGACGGCCGATTTCCAGGAATCGCCCGTTGGCGCGCAGCACCGACAACCCCTTCTCGATCGCCTGCCCCGGCAGCGTGTTGAGGACGATGTCCACGCCTTCGCCACCAGTGATCCGCATGATCTCCTCGGCGAACGCGAGCGAACGCGAATCCATCACGTGCTGCACGCCAAGCGAACGAACCAGTGCGCGCTTTTCCGGCGTGCCCGCCGTCGCGAAGATTTCGGCGCCTGCGCGTTGCGCGAGTTGAATGGCCGCGAGTCCCACCCCACCACTCGCGCTGTGGATGAGGACGCGCTCGCCCGCCTTCATCCTCGCGAGTGTGTTGAGGCCATAGTGCGCCGTGACGAACACAAGCGGAATCGCCGCCGCCTGCTCAGCCGTCAACGTGGGCGGACGACGCACGACCGCTCCCGCGAACGTCGTGCAAAATGAGCCGAACGCGCTGCTGCCAAGCCCAAGCACGTCGTCGCCAACGGACACATTGGTGACGCCCTCACCAACGCGAACGACGCGGCCGGCGAACTCTCGGCCCAACGTCCATCCGCCATGACTTGCGTCCAGTGCGTGATCCGGCAGCATGCCCATGGCAAGCATGACGTCCTTGAAATTCAGCCCGGCCACTTCCACTTCGACCTCGACGTCGCCAGCGCGCACAACGCCGCGCTCGACGGCGCGATACTCGAGCGTGTCGAGCACACCAGGCGTCGCCACGCGTAACGCAAAGGCTCGCTCTCCGGCAATCGCCGTATGCGTCGCCTTCGCGCGCACATCTCGGCGATGCGCGAGACGCCGGACGTAGCGCCGCGTTCCGCGCAGCGCCACTTCGTCCTCCCTCCCGGACAACAGTTCGTCGACCAGACGTTCGGCGTCGAACGAGCCGTCCACCGACACGTCGACGAGGCGAGTGCGCATGTCCTGGTGCTCGCTCATGACGACGCGCGCGAAACCCCACAGCGGAGCCTGCGCAACGCGCGGCGCTTCACCGTTCGTCGCTTGCGCGCCCGCAGTGAGGAAGGTGAGACCAGGCAGTGGGTCGCCGTCGGGCCGCGACAGCAGCGCGCGCGTTAGATGAAAGGCGCCCTCTGCGCCGAGCGTTTGATCGTCCGCAATTGACGCGGCGTCGGACTCTGCGTCGCTCGTTTGGTCCAAGCTCCAACAGTAGAGCACTTCGTCGATTGGCCGAATGTCTCGCTGAGCAGCGACAATCGCGGCGATCTCCGATTCGCCCGGCCAATCAGGTCGCGTAATGACGGTGGACTCTATCCCGCGTACACACAACGCGGTTGCAATGCGCGCACCGGCGCCGAGCCTGTCGCCGAGTATGAGCCAGTGACGTCCGGACTCAATGACCGGAACCACGTGTGCTGCGGCGGCTTGTTGCGCCGAGGCCTGCGCGAGGATCACGGCGTGTCCCGGTTGCCTGATTCGGCGCGGGTCGGTCACGCCAGCTGCCGTTGCGAATCCGGCGTCGGCGAGCAGCGTTAGCCAGCGATCTGGCGTGAGTAGTGGAGACGACGCGTCCTTTCGCGCGCTGTCCGAATAGCGCCACCAGCCGTCGGTGAGGCCAAAGATCAACTCGACCCATCGGGGCAAGCGCGTGGCTTCGAGAATGAGCGCCATGCCGCCGGGCGCGAGCAGTTGTCGTGCGTGCCGCAGCGTCTGAGTTAAATCCGTTGTCGCGTGCAGCACGTTTCCAGCGAGGACGACATCGAAGGTGCCAGGCGTAAAGCCCTGTGCTGCGGGATCCTTCTCGATGTCGAGGAGCTCGTACCGCATGAAGCGATGCGCGGCAAACTTGCGTCGTGCTTCGCGGCCGAACAGCGGTGAGACGTCCGTATGCACATACTCAGCGCATTGTGTCGCGAGTGCGCCGACGACATGCGCCGTGAGGGCGCCAGTGCCTGCCCCAATCTCGAGCACGCGAATTGTCCGGCCGTCGGGGACGCTCGCAGCAAGCTGCGCGACGATCGACGCCGCCACGCCGTTGTACGCGCGCAATACCGTAAAATCCTGATTGAGATGCTCGACGTCGGACAGGTCGCCGTTCGGGAACACGAGCTGTACGGACTCCTGCTCATCCCGCAGCACGCGTGCAAGCCCGCCACCGCAGCGTGCGAGGAGCGCAAGCTCCGGCGCCATCCACGGATAGTCGTTGGCGATTGCATCGGCGCGCTCGTTCGGTGTAAGAGCGGCAGGTGCGCGGACCACAGTAAAGGCATCGCCGTCGGGCGCGAGACAACCATCCTCCGCGAGCATATCGACGAGGCGCGCGAACAGCCTGCCATGCCGCTCCGCGACGCCGAGTTGCCGCGCCGCGTCCGCAACGACGATGCGCTCACCGACTTTCCATTGCCATCCGAGCGCGCGCATCGCTTCCGCAACGTGCGTCGTCGCCAACGCCTCCAGCCGAGGCTGCACCACGTCGTAGTACGAGTCGTAGCGTCCCGCGTCCAAGGCCCTCGTGTCGTCGAACGTCGCGAGCCCTGAACGCGCGAGCGCGGCGGGTGACGGTAGAAACTCCGCGGGCGTTTCGCCGCTCGAGGCGCTGTCGAGCTGCCACTGAAATTGATAGACGATGTCGTCGTCGACGTGCGACACCGCATCGCTTTCGTGAACGACACGCACGACGCAACCGGTCGCTTCGCCAAAAATCGCTCCGGCATCGTCCATGAGTATCGCGTCGCCATCGACGATGCGATCCGTCCACGACGTCATGCGAACATGCACCCAGAACTTTCCGCTGGGCGGACGCGAATACAGGCGAAAGCGACCTATCTCGACTGGCAGGTGCAGGCCCGCGTGTCCCGTCGGCATCGCCGCGAGGAATGTCTGCAGGCACGAGTCGAGCAGCACCGGATGCAACGGATACGCGCCAAGGTCGGCGATGATTTCTGCTGGCGCTTCAACCCTGGCCAATGCCTCGTGCGTACCACCGAACAACTCTGTGACACCCAGAAATGCGGTGCCGAGGTGGATGCCCTTGGCCGCGAGATCTTCATACAGATCGGCAACGGGCACCGCGCGCGTGCAACGCGCGCGAATGGCGGCGAGCTCCGCTGGCTCAGGTGTGCCAACATCGGGTTCGCGTCGCACACGCGCCGTCGCATTACGCGTCCAGGCGTCTTCGCGCGCCTCGGCGCGACTGTGAATCTCGACGCCGCCATCCGTCCGCAACGTAAGCTGGACGGTTTGCGCACCGTCGCGCGGGATGAAAAGGGGCTTCGCGAATTCCAGCTCTTCGACGACGACGCGGCCTTCACCGGGCAGGTCCGCTTCGCCGGCCATCATGGCAAGGACACCAAGCGCA
>JBDTMO010000677.1:0-3354 GCA_039934235.1 bacterium
AGCGCACACGAGATATGTGTAGAGATACCAGTTGAGAATTGGCATCCCGCCGCGCGCGTGATACGTGAGTACGGCGGGGTTGAGTGCAAGTCGCACGAACGTTGTGCCGAGGAGTGCCGAAGCTGCGGCCATGAGCCCAACGTGCGGGATGCGGCGGAAGAGCCACACGAGCGCCGCGCCTTCGAGCGCCCAACCGATGGTGATCCAGTTCTTGTCGAGCTGCAGGGGAATGGCAACCGTAACGCAGGCGAGCGTCGCGGCCGCAACGAGCGCAAGACGTCCGCTCGCGAGCGCCGCGAGGCCGCGCGCGCCCTGGGCCTGCTCGCGCTCGAACTGCACGAGGCGCGCGAGCACCGGGAGTATCAACAGCGCCTGCACGACGGGCAGCGCCCCGATGTAGGCCTTGAAGCCGCCGGCGACGAGTGCGTCGTAGCCAAGGAAGAAGAAGGCGACGCTCGCGAGTACCGTCGCGACATACGGGGAGCGAGACGCGCCCGCGCGTCGGCCGAGCAGCAACGGATACACGACATACAGGAGATATACCGGCAGTGCGATCAGGAGTTGCAGCGTCCAGAATTGCTGCGCCGCATGTTGCTGCTGCCACACGGCTGCGCCGAGGCCGGCGGGAAGGACGGCGGCCGCAGCGACCCATCCGTGCGAGTCGACATCGAGCCACGCGAGCGACATGGCAGCCATGACGAAGACGACTGCCGCTCCAAGGAGGAAGTACACGTCGGGCGAGCCCTTCTGCATTTGTGCAAAGAGGACGACGACCTGTGACAACAGAATGGCGACGGCAACGGCGACATCGAACGCGCGGTCGCGCGCGCCGACGCGACGCGCGAGCAGCAGCCCTCCGTACGCAAGTGCCGCCGAAACGCCCGCTGCAAGCACCGCGACTTGCGGCCACGGCGATACGACCGCGCTTGTCGTCCATAGCATGAGGATCACTGCCGTGACTGCAGTGGCGCCGAGATGCACGGCACCGCCCCGCATGTAGAGCGCTGCGGTGAGCACGGCGAGGTCGAGCACCGCGAGGGCGCCAAACACCGGCCACGGCGGGATGGAGAGTTCGGGGCGCGTTACGACGAACAACACGAACACGTGGCCAACAAGGCCCATGAAGATGTTCGCGTCAAAACCGCGCGCGTTCTTTCCGTCGCCCACCTGATGTCGCGCCCACGCACTGCCTCCCATCGTGAGCAGCGCAAACCCTGCCATCACAATGAGTGCCGGGACGATGGCCGACGCGTCGGAGCTATACCACCAGATGCCGAGCACGACCCACGAGAGTGCGGTGCCCACAATGCTGAGCAGCGGCATGCCCTCGGACGTCGACTCGAGGAATAGTCCGACATTCAACACCGCAATGAGGAGCGCCATTCCCCAGAGTGCAGACGGCGCGGCGGAGCCCGAGGCAAGGAAGACGAGCAGGCCGAGGCTCGCGAGCGTAAGCGCGCCAGCGGCGCCAGCCGGCTCGAACGCACGCTTGTACCGCCGCGCGAGGATTGGTGTGCCGACGTAGAACAGGCCGAACACCCCATAGAGCGCGAGCCCGGCATACAAATGCTCGGCGTCGAGATGACGCGACGACCACACCGCTTCCGCCGCGAGTGCGAACAACGCGGCGATGTAATGCACCGGCCCAGCGCGCGCGATGATTGCAAACGCGGCGCACGCGGCCAGCAGTACGAACAACACGCCGAACGGAAGCCCAGGCGCGGCGGCGAGCGGTTCGATGGCCATCAGCAGTGGGAACGCGAACAGCAGCAACGGTGCAGCGAATACGGAGAGCGCACCCACTCCGCGCAATTCGCCGCCCTGAAGTATTCCTGCAATGAACGGCGCTGCGAGATAGAAGAGGACGAACGCTGAGACGATCCCGAGAATCCAGGGCCACGCGGCGGCGGTGTACGACGTCTGGAACCAGATCGCGAACGTGGCCACGGTGGAGAGCGCGCCGAGCGCATGCAACGCTTGCGGGCCCGTGGTGACGCTGACCACGAAGAGTCCGGCCGCAAGACAGAAGAGGAAACCGTACAGGATGCCGAAATGCGCGCCGTACGCAGGCACGGCGGCGAGATAGAGTGAAAAGAGCAGGGGAAGCGCTGCGCTGATGCGGGCGGTCTGCGCGAACAGCGATGGCGAAAACAACGGCGAGTCGGCGTCGTCGCCATCCGGCGCGTGGCCCGCGTTGCCGATGGCAAACGCGATGACGCCAAAGATCGGGAACAAGAGGAAGATGCCGACGGCGATGGGCAGCTTGTCCGCCGTGAGGAACTTCATCACCCAGCCCCATTGATACAGGGTGCTGAATACCATGCTGAGCGCCGTGAGCAGCGGCCACCGCTTTTTATACGCGATCCACGCGAGCCCCGCATTCAACAGCAGCAGGTATCCAAACAGCCCGATCGGGTTGTCCTGTCCTGATGAGAGCAGCACCGGCGTGGAGAAGCCGCCGAGGAGCCCGAGCAGCGCGATGTACATCGAATTGCGCCGGAGCGACAGCAGCACCGCAGCGCCCGCCACGAGAATGAGGAGCGCAAAGGCTGCGGTTGGTGGCACGAGATGCCACAGCGCGAACGACGCGAAAACAGTGGCGAACAGGATGGAGATACCCGCGGCATCCATCGCGTTTGCCGTTTGCGGGAAGTCGCGCGCCGCCTTCAGTTCGCAGGTAACGAGCAGGCCGATGCCCACGAGCAGCCCGATGGCCATGCGGATTTCCGGGCGCAACCACCCGTGATCCATCGAGTAGCGGAGGAAGAACACCGCGGCCAGCGCCAGCGCTGCGCCGGCAATCCACGAGAACAGTTTTACGCCAATGAGCTTCTCCCAATCGAACGGCGGCTTTGGCGGCTCGGGCGGACCCGCGACAGTCGATGGGCGCGGCGGTCTGGTGAGGGGTGGCGCTGCTGGTGCACGCGGCGCCGTGGGCGGCATTGTCGGCGCACCTTCTGACGCAACGGGAGGCGCGACGGGTGGCACGCGCAGAGGAGGTGCGGCCGCTGGCGGAACTACAGCGCCTGGCGGGCGACGGAGGGCCTCGGCCAACTGCGGCGACAATACCGGCGCGGTGTGCGGCGGCTCCGGATGGAGGTCGTCAGGCGATTCCGGTTTAGTCTCGGGACGCGGAGGTGCTTGTGCTGCCCCGACCGGCTCTGCGCGCGCACTCGTCCGCGGCTGCTCCAGCAACCGGGCCCGCAATTCCGCAATCGTGCTGCGCAACCGCTCCGAACCTTCTTCGAGCGAGGTGACCCTCGTTCGAAGCCGGTACAAATAGGCGGCCATGCCGAAGATGACGAGCCATTCCATTACGACGCATCTCCCCAAAGTGGTGCGAATGGACACCAC
>JBDTMO010000678.1:0-3353 GCA_039934235.1 bacterium
GGTGACCGGACATTCAGGCTCGCACGCACCACAATCGATGCATTCGTCGGGATGGATGAAAAGCTGCTTCTCACCCTCATAGATACAGTCCACGGGACAGACGTCGACGCACGCCTTGTCCTTGGTGTCAATACAGGCTTCGGTGATGACGTAGGGCATTGATCGCCTCAGATGATACTGCGAAGGATGGGCGCTCAGGCTAAGATAATGCGAATCGCGGGTGCGACAACGGTTGCCTGCCCCGAGAATCCCGCTCCCGACTCGCCACGAGGGTACGATGCGCTTGACGGTCAATGCCGAAGAGCACGATCTGGTCGTCGCGGGGCATGACACCCTGCTCTCGGTGCTGCGCGACCAGCTGGAGCTCACGGGCACAAAACTCGGTTGCGGCCGAGGCGAGTGCGGAGCGTGTTCGGTGCTCGTGGACGGTCGGCTGACGTACAGTTGTCTCACCCTGGCCGCTGGCTGCGAAGGCCAATCGATCACGACCGTTGAAGGTCTTGGGAAACCTGGAACATTGCATCCACTCCAAAACGCCTTTATCGAGCTCGACGCGCTGCAGTGCGGGTTCTGCACGCCCGGTCAGCTGATGGCTGCGGCGGCGCTCCTCGCCACCAACGACCAACCCACGGCGCAGGACATTCGCTCGGCCATGAGCGGCAATCTGTGCCGGTGCGGGACGTATCCCAAGATTGTGCGCGCCGTGGAATCGGCCGCGGCGGCGCTGCGCGGCAATACCGCAGGTGGCGTGTCCGATGTCGCCTGAGCGGAAGGAACCGGCGGCCAAGGCGCAGTCCCACCTGCGCAAGAGATTCGTCGTCACCATGGTCGAGGTCGAGGGCCGCGAAGAACTCAAGATTGTCGAGCTGCCGGATATCGAGCCCACGCCATGGGGCGAGGACGCACAACTCACGATCGTCGGCACACGAGCCCTTCGTGCCGACGCGCTCGAGAAAGTGACGGGCCGAGCGAAGTACACGGCGGATCTGCATCGCCCGGCCATGCTGCATGCCGCCTTCCTCCGCGCACCTGTCGCGAGTGGGCGAGTCGTGCACCTCGACGTCACGCGAGCACTCGCGTTGCCTGGCGTCCGTGGCGCGCTCGTCGCGAGCGACGTGCCCGGCATCAAGCACATGGGCGCTCCGCTATTCGACGCGGTGATTCACTGGGCTGGCCAGCCGCTCGCCGCGCTCTGCGCCGACACACCCGAACTCGCGCGCCAGGCGTGCGAGCTCGTGGATCTCGACGTCGAGACACTGCCGCACGCTGTGACCGTCACGTCGGCGCTCGCGCCCGATGCACCACGCGTAAAGCCGCATGGCAACATTCCGCGCAACCAACCGCGCATCGCCACGCGCGGCGATGCGGACGCAGCGATCGCCGGTGCGGACGTCGTGATTACGCGCGACTACCGCACGCCATGCGCGTTGCACAGTCCGATGGAACCACATGGGTCCGTTGCCGAGTGGATTGGCGACGACCTCACCGTGTGGGAGAGCACGCAGGGCATCTTCGAAGTGCGCTCGAATATCGCGCAGGCCTTCAAGCTGCCGCTCAATCGCGTGCGAGTGATGAAGGACTACATGGGTGGTGGATTCGGGGCGAAGAACTATGCGGCGGCCAACACCTTCACCGCCGTCGCGCTGGCAAGAAAACTCGGCAAGCCGGTGCGCTGCATTCTCGATCGCGAAGGCGAGCAGACAGACACAGGCAATCGCGCGGCGTCGTCGCAACGCGTGACACTCGCTGCAAAGCGCGACGGAACGCTCGTCGCCATGTCTGCCGAGGTGACAGTGGCTTACGGATACAGCGGATGGTATGCGAGCCCGGCCAAGGTCTATCACGAGATGTATCACTGCCCCAACGTCAGCACACGTGAGACGTTCGTGTTTCTGAACACCGGTGCAATGGATTCCTTTCGCGCTCCCGGTCACGTCGAAGGCGCTTTCGCCCTCGAGCGCGCAATGGATGCGCTCGCGCGCGAGTTAGGCATTGATCCACTCGAGCTGCGCCGTCGCAATTACGCAGACTTGGATGAGGAGAAGAATCGCCCGTATTCGGCGAAGCATCTGGATCGATGCTACACAGAGGGCGAAGCGCGCTTCAACTGGACCCATCGTCGTGTGGAGGCTGCCGCGACGCGAACTGCGGGAACGCCGTTCCGCCGTGGCGTCGGCATGGCGTCGCAGATCTGGGGCGCTGGCGGCGGACCACCTGCCTATGCAACGGTGCGCGTCAATCCGGACGGAACGATCGATGTCCTCACTGGCGCGCAGGATCTCGGCACTGGCTCTCGAACCATCTTCGCACAGATCGCCGCCGAGGCGCTCGGCGCACGACTCACTGACGTCCGCACGGTGCTCGGCGACACGGAACGCACGCCGTACGCGGGCAATTCATGGGGATCGATTACGACGGCATCCGTGGGGCCAGCTGTGCGCGTGGCGGCCTTGCAGGCGCGCGCCAAGGTGCTGGAAGCGGCCGCCGAGTTGCTGGACGTCGATGTCTCGCTGCTGAGCGTCGTCGACAGCGTGGTCAGCATCGCCGGCGACGAACGTACGATGACGCTGGCGCAAGTTGGGAAAAAGCTTGGCGAAGTGATGATCATGGGCCAGGGCAGCCGTGGCGCGAACCCACAGGACACGGCGATTTGTGCTTTCGCCGCCCAGTTTGCGGAAGTCGAGGTCGACGTCGAGACGGGCCGAGTGCGCGTGCTCCACATCACGAGCGCGCATGACTCGGGGCGAATCATCAATCCCACGCTCGCCGAGAGTCAGCTCGAAGGTGGGATCATTCAGGGGCTTGGGTTCGCGCTGTTCGAGGAGCGCGTCATGGACGAGACCCTCGGACTCGCGTTGAACGCGAACTTGCACGACTACAAGATTCCTGTCATCGGCGACGTGCCCGTGATCGATGCTTTTTTTGTCGCGAGCTCGGATGTCGTCGCGAATCACACGGGTGCGCGTGGCATCGCCGAGGCGCCAATTATTCCGACAGCCCCAGCGATCGCGAATGCCGTGGCCGATGCGTTAGGCGTCGACGTGGGGGAAATTCCACTCACGCCGTGGAGGGTGCTGGCGTTGTTGAAAACGTCGCCCTAAAGAGCACGGGCCGCCGCCTACAGCCTCACTCAACGAACCGCAGAGGGACGCAGAGGAGCAGAGGGCGCGGATGAGCAGAGGGCGTGGATGAGCAGAGGACCAGAGGGCGCGGAATGTCATCCTGAGCGAGCGTAGCGAGTCGAAGGATCTGCACCTTCGATTTCCACCGCGCCCAATTCATCTTACGGCAGCACTCGCACCCCTTTGATCATCACCTCGAGCGAATCGACATTCGCGCCCGGCGCACGGCCA
>JBDTMO010000679.1:0-3351 GCA_039934235.1 bacterium
GGGCCTGCTCATGGACCCGGCGTCGCTGACCGGGCAGTTCAAGGTGTCGCTGGGGGTCGGGCGATTCCTTGATCCTGATACCACGTCGCCTGCGCTCCTCGCGCTGGCCGGACGGGTGGACGTCTTCACGATCTGGGTGACGATCCTCCTGGTGATCGGCCTGTCCGTCACTGGCAAGATCCCGCGCGGCAAGGCGGCGGTCGCGGGCGTGATCGTCTGGATTGTCGGCGCCCTGCCGACCGTGTTGCCCGCGTTGCAACGCTAGTCGTTCATCGTCTGGTTCAGGTAGGCCAGGGAGCGGTGTCGTTCTGGGCTGTCGGCGAAGAACCTGCACGGTTTCAGGTGCAGGTGGTCCGACTGTGCCCAGGACGACAAACCTGACTCTCTACACATCATCTGTGGGCGGCACCGGCTGCTCTGTAGTGGCCGCAGGAGGGCATCCCTTGCGGTGCACGACACGGAGAACGTGCACCCGTACATCAGCATCCTCGATGCGTTCGATCCGCTGACCACACCGGTGGCAATGCGGAAAGAGCGCGAAGGTGTCGCGGGCGATTTGATCGAGGATTGGATCGTCGTGCCGACTTGAAAGGGACATCGGTCGTCAGGGTCGCGAGTAGTCGCCGGAAGTCCTGCTTTATGCTGTCGTCATACCCCACCGAAGAAACCGACGCGTACCTCTCGGTCGCGCACGGGTAACTCACCCCAAATCTACCGATGTCCGCGGCCGGAACGTGCGGCTCGTTCGTCCCATCCCTCACCGATGGCGTTGACTAACGTTTTATCCATCGCCGGACTGTTCGCGCAGTTTGGCGTTGCCATCCTCATCGCATTGGTGCTCGGAGGCCTGCTGCGGCGGTATTGGCGTCCCTTCCTTCGTCATTGGACGTGGAGTTGGGTCGCGCTTGCCGTGCACGCCGGCGCGGGCGCCGGGGCACTCGTGCTGGCGCAATGGCGCCCAATCACAGACCCCGTGCGACTCAGCCTCGCGGTCGTGGCTGGTATTGCCGGATATCTGCAGATCGCCTGGTTGTTGTTGGGGACGGCAGAGCTGACGTCCGGACGCGTGTTCCTGCCAAAGACCACACGCTGGATCATTGGCGGTGTCTCGGTGATTGGCGCGTTGCTCGTGCTGGCCTACTCGTCGGACCCAAGCCAGCGTGAGATGCTCTTCACGTTGCGCGTCTCGGTGCGCCGAGTCGCGGCGGGCATCGCGTTTCTGGTGGGTGGCATGACGATCACCCATGCGCCACGCATCGCACGCGGTATCGGGCGGCGGGTTGTCATGCTCGCCTTCTTTGGCCTCGGTCTCCAGCAGGTGCACTTTCTTGTCTTGACCGCCGAGCCAGTGCTGCGTTCACGGTTTGCCGTGTATGTGTCCACGCTCGCCTTTGTGGACGTCGCCCTCTACGTCGCCCTGGCGATGGGGCTCGTCATCTGGCTCCTCGAGGAAGAGCGGCAGGCGACGATGGACGCCGCCGCCCGCATCGAGCAGATCGCCTACCATGATTCGCTGACTGGGCTGCCCAACCGGCAACTCTTTCTCAATCAGCTTGGGATGGCACTCCACCACGCCCGTCGCAACGACAGCATGTGTGCCGTGCTGTTCCTTGACCTCGATCGCTTCAAGATCGTGAACGACTCTCTTGGGCACGCCGCCGGTGACGTCGTTCTCCAAACCGTCGCGGAACGCATTCGCCTGACAATTCGAGGCGAGGACTCCGTCACACGCCTCGGTGGAGACGAATTCGCGGTCCTCGGCACACAGATCTCCGGTCTGGACGACGCGTTGCTACTCGCCGACCGCATCATCACGGCCGTCAAGCAACCCATTGTCGTCGATGGACAGGAGCTGTTCCTCACCACGAGTCTCGGGATCAGTCTCTATCCGCTGGACGCAGCGAGCCCGGAAAACCTGTTGAAGACGGCGGATGCCGCGATGTACCGCGCCAAGGCGCAGGGACGCGATCTCGTCGAGCACTATGTGCCGGAGGTTGGCGTCGCGCCATTGGAGCGGTTGGGCCTCGAGAGCAATCTCCAGCGCGCTGTGGAACTCGACCAGCTCGTGGTGCACTACCAGCCCATTGTGCAATCCCACACGGGCGTCGTCACCGGCGTGGAAGCGCTCCTGCGCTGGAACCACCCGACGCGGGGGCTGCTCGGTCCATCCGAATTCATCTCGCTCGCCGAGGCCACTGGTGCCATTGTGCCGATGGGTGAGTGGGTTCTGCGGACTGCATGCGTACAGGTGCAGCAGTGGCGCGAACGCGGGCAGGGGCAACTTCGCGCCGCCGTAAATCTTTCCGTGCGACAGTTGCAGCATCCGGAGCTGGTGGCGCGCGTGACGCAGATTCTCGAGGAAACGGGCCTGCCGCCCGACCGCCTCGAGCTGGAAATCACCGAGAGCATCGCCATGCGCTCGAGCGGGCGCGCCGTGGACAACCTGCGCGCGCTCAAGGCGCGCGGCGTTCGCGTGTCCATCGACGACCTGGGCACTGGCTATTCGTCGTTGAGCGCGCTGCGACTCTTTCCGATCGACTCGCTCAAGATCGACCGAAGTTTCGTGCACGGGGTGCCGCACAACCAGGACGACAGCGCCATCGCTGCGGCGGTCATCACGCTTGGACTGACGTTGGGAGTCAACGTCATTGCCGAGGGGGTCGAGCGGGCGGATCAGCTCGCGTTCTTCATTGAGCAACAGTGCGCCGAATGGCAGGGATACTACCTTGTGAAGCCAGTCACGGCCGAAGAGTGCGAGGAACTGTTATTTTCGCCGGCGCGAGTTGCGAGTCGCACCCCGGTGGCAGTGTAATCGTCGCCGCGGCGACCGCTCGAACGTTGCGAATGCCGAGGTCGTCAACGCTGCATCCGTGCCGGAACCCACGGCGTGGCACGGTTTAAAATGATGCTGCGGGTACCGACGGCTTCGTGTGTCTATTATTCGGGACGCGTCCGATAGTCCTTGACTATCTGCTTTCACGCGCGAACCCCACCCTGTCACTGACCCGCATGTCGTATCGCACGTGCCAAATCCTCGCGACATGTGGCTTGCTGACGCTTGGCCTGCTAGCCGCGTGCAAGTCCGGCGAGGGGGTTCAGCCCACTCCGACCACGGACGCGATTCCAAATCCTCGCGGGCCGCTGGCCATCGGTGACCTGGTCAACCTCAACGTCAACGGTGAAGAGCCGTGTGTGAATGCGGTGTATCATCCGGCGCGCGTCGTGGCCATTGGCACCCACGCGGTCATCCTGAGCGATACGCTGAATCCGAAGCCAGGCTTCACCACTGCTGACTTCCAGCGGTACGCGGCGCGCTTCGATACGCTGGTCTATCCGCTCGACGTCGCGAAC
>JBDTMO010000680.1:0-3351 GCA_039934235.1 bacterium
TCGCAGGAAGTCGATGTCGAGAAAGAGCGCTACAAGCGAACGCGCGACAAGCTGAAGCAGCTTCTGCTCGATGGCCTGCTCGAGCAGCGCGAGGTGGAGATAGAAGTTTCGCAGAGCGCTCAGGTTTTCGACATGATGATTCCGCAGGGTGCGCCAGAGGGAATGGGCAACTTCTCGGACATGCTTCAGGAAATGCTGCCCAAGCGCACGAAGAAGCGCACGGTAAAAGTCTCTGAAGCGCGGCGGATTCTGCTGGAGCAGGAGCTGGACAAGCTCATCGACGACGAGGACGTGACGTCGGATGCACTCGAGAGGGTAGAGAGCATGGGGATCATCTTCCTTGATGAGATCGACAAGATCGCGGGCGGTCACGGGAAGACGATGGGCGGACCCGACGTGTCGCGCGAAGGAGTGCAGCGTGATCTACTTCCGATTGTCGAAGGGTCCAACGTTCAGACAAAGTATGGAATGGTTAAGACGGATCACGTGCTCTTCATCGCCGCCGGAGCTTTTCATGTCGCGAAGCCGAGTGATTTGATTCCGGAGCTTCAGGGACGCTTTCCGATTCGCGTCGAGCTCAAGCCGCTCACCGAGGCGGATTTCGTGCGCATCATGACCGAGCCGGAAAATGCGCTGACCAAACAGTACGCGGCGTTGGTCGAGGCTGACGGCGCGAAGCTGACGTTTGCTCCCGAGGGCATCAGCGAGATTGCGCGATTCGCCACTCTGGTGAACACGAGCATGGAGAACATCGGCGCGCGTCGTTTGCACACGGTCATGACAACGCTGCTCGAAGAGTTCCTGTACGAACTACCTGATCGCGGTGGTGATCCAATCGTGGTTACCGCTCAACTCGTACGCGATCGCCTCAAAGCAATTGTCGACGACGAGGATCTCAAGCGATACATTTTGTAGGACAATCCGCCACTGCATTTTTATGCATACTCGGCCGGTCATGCACTGCTTTCACGTTCTTACGACACCTCGATGCCCGACGCACCACATCGCGACTTTCTGAACATTGCCGACTTCACGGCGGCCGAAACCCGTGCGCTGTTTGTGCTTGCCGAACGCATGCGTGCACGCGCGTACGATCGACGTCCGCTGGCGGGCAAAGCGCTCGCGATGATTTTCATGAAAGCGTCAACGCGCACGCGCGTGTCGTTTGAAGTGGGCGCAACACAGTTGGGTGGCACTGCGCACTTTCTGTCGCCGCGCGATGTGCAGATTGGTCGTGGCGAACCTGTGCCCGATACGGCGCGCGTGCTCTCGCGCTACGTGCACGGCATCATGATTCGCACGTTCGCGCACGCCGAGGCGGAAACGTTGGCGGAGTATGCGAGTGTGCCGGTGATCAATGGGCTGACGGATTTGTCACATCCGTGCCAGATCCTCGCGGACATCCTGACCATGCGCCAACATCTTGGCACGTACGAAGGGAAAACCGTGGCGTGGATTGGCGATGGCAACAACATGGCCAACTCGTGGATTGAAGCGGCCGCACATCTCGGATTTACGCTGCGTCTGGCGTGCCCCGAAGGTTACGATCCCGACGCGTCATTTTTGGCGATGGCCGCAAGCAAAGGCGCTGATGTGAAACTCGTGCGTGATGCGAACGAAGCGGCCAGTGGTGCGGACGTTGTGACGACGGACGTGTGGGCGTCGATGGGGCAGGAGGAAGAGCAGATCACGCGCGCACTCGCGTTCGCGAATTTCCAGGTGAACGCCGCGTTGATGTCGCGCGCAAACAAGGCTGCAATTTTTCTGCACTGTCTTCCCGCGCATCGCGGTGAAGAAGTTACCGCCGACGTCATTGATGGCGCGCAGAGCGTTGTGTGGGATGAAGCCGAGAATCGCTTGCACATTCAGAAGGCGATCATGGCGGTGTTGATGGGCGGCGAACCGCTAACGGGTAATTGATGGCCGCTCAGCTGGCGCCGCCCCAAAATCCGTTGCCGCAGAAGGGAAAGATCGCTCCCGATTTCACATTGCTGACTGATGCGGGAGAACCACTCACGCTGTCGTCGTTGCGTGGCAAACCTGTGGTGTTGTTTTTCTATCCGAAGGATGACACACCCGTTTGCACTGCTGAAGCGTGTGAGTTGCGCGATGCGTTTCCGATGTTCAATGCATCAGATGCCGTAATTCTTGGTCTCAGTCCTGACACTGTCGGCAAACACGTGCGGTTTCGTTCGAAGTTTGGATTACCGTATCAGTTGTTGGCTGACACCGAACATGAAGTTGCGGAGTTGTACGGCGTGTGGGGCGAGAAATCGTTGTTTGGGCATCGATATATGGGCATTAATCGCACGACGTTTGTGATCGACGCGAAAGGCAAAGTTGCGCACGTGTTTGAGAAAGTGAAAGCCAGAGGACATGCGGATGAAATTTTTGCGGAAATACAGAAGTTGCGGTAGCTTGGCACGGAATGGCTCCGCGCGATTGCTTGGCGGACTTTTTGGATGCAAGCAGGTGAAAGTCTCTTGCCTGAATTCTGGCAAGACGTGGACGCCGTGAGCGTCGATACGTCTCGCTGTTACCCCGAGCGGTCCCCACTCCTCCCCTGATTATATGATTCGACATCGCGCCGCACTTGCTGGCATAGCCGTCCTGCTCCTCGCAGCGTGTGATAATGCGCCGTGGTACGAAGGCACGTACGTGGGCGAGTACGCTGGCGTGCTTGGGACGACGAAGATCCTGATCGCCAACGAACCTGGAACTGAGCACGATGTGATAAGTGTCGAGACCGCAGGGGTAGGTGTGGGTCAAACCAACGCGCCGTGCCAGCTCCCGGCGGTGATCACCGTCGTCGGCAACGAAATGACGGCGAGACCTGATCAAGACAAAGGCCCGCTGCTGTGCATCACAGGGACTTTCACGCTGACTCGCGTCAACGATCATACGGCACGTACAACGTATGGTGCGAATGTCGTTGAGATGCGGAAGCGATGATGCTGAACGAACATCAAAAAAGGCGCCGATGCGGGTCGGCGAATATGCGCCCGGTCGTGCTGCCCATGGTCGTGATCCTGTTCGCATCTTGCGACAACGCGCCTTGGTACGAGGGCACGTTCATCGGGACGACGTCGAAACACATTCGGTACACGGTGGCAAACGAAGATCCGCAGCACTACATCAGTTTCGCGGACCCGGCCGGCATCGGGTGTGGTGGAACAGCGACATTCGTCGCGAAAGGCAATGTGCTCACGGCCAGCACAAGCGTGAGTCGATGCGAGTTCTCGCTTACTCTGACGCGAGTCAATGATAACGTCGCCACTTCCGTGATCGAAAATGAACTCGTGCGGCTAACGAAGCAGTGATCACTCGCTGCTACCACTGCCATGCCGAACT
>JBDTMO010000681.1:0-3348 GCA_039934235.1 bacterium
TATGCGGACGCCGGCGACATCGAGCGCGCGTTCGATGAGTGGGACATGGTATTGCGGCTGTCGCCCGGTCACCTCGGTGCGCTGAAAGGGATGGGCTTCATCTGCTTTCATCGCGAACGCTTTGGCGACGCGGAACGCTACCTGGCGGCTGCCGCGGTGTCGGATCCGGCGGACGAAGAGGTTGCGCGTGCCCTCGATCACGTGCGCACCGCGCACGTCGAAGCGGAGCGCGTGCGGAACAAGTTGGTTCCTGATGCCCTCGCTCACGACAGTCGCTACCTGTTCGTCGACGTGCTTCGTGATGAGGCGCAGACCGCGCTGCTGCTCGACCAGACGGGACTCGTACTCGCGGGCGCATACATCGGCGCTGACGGCCGCGATGTCGCGCAGGACGTTGGTGCGGAATTGAGTGGTGTTACGGAGGCGGCGCGACGCACGACGCGGCATCTGGGGTTGGGCGACTGGACGTCGATCGTTTTCGAGACGGAGGTTGCCGTGGTCGCAATGGCGCCGTCTCCGCAAGACGGGCTCTTGGTGCTGGCCACCTCGCGCGCAACGCCGCTCGGCCTCGTTCGTCGGTTGCTCGACCGGTGCGCCGATCGCGCTGGCCGGTGGTTGAGCGGGAGCCTGCGATGAACTCTCCATTTACGTCGATGCTACAGACGCTTTCGCGCCAGCGCGGCGTGACGGCGGCGCTCGTCGTGAGCGAGCGCGATGGCATCGTGATCGATTCGAATTTGCACATCGGCCAGCAGGGCGATCGCGTGGCCGCACTCGCTGCCTCGCTCTACAGAAAGGCGCGGCTTTCGGCACAGGCGGCGGGCATGGGAGCCGTGTCGTTCATGCAACTCGAGGCGCCAAATGGGCGTTTGTGTGCCGTTGGCGCTGGCGAGCTGGTACTGGTCGTCGTGGGTTCCCCGGTGGTGAATGTCGGTTTGGTGCGTGTCGAGCTACTGCGAGCCGTGGTGGAGTTGGCGGCCATCGGGGAGGGTCGACCCGCATGATGATCACCAGCGTCGTCGAGTCATGGATCGAGGAGCCGGTCAGGCGCTTCGTCGATGAGGCTGGCGTCGAGTTGGCGCTCCTTCTGCACCCAAGCGGCCAGGTGTTGGCCCAGCATGGGTTTGCGCGCGCTGTGGACGTGATGACGGCGTGTGCGCTGGCGGCCGGGATTCACGCAACGAGTGGTGAACTGGGCCGGCTGGTGGACGACAAACCCTTTCGGGGGCTGCACCACGCTGGAATGACGCGGCAGATCTTTCTGGCCGAGGCACGGTCGCCGCGCGGCGCGTACATTTTCTTGACGGTGTTCGGTCAAGAGAGCTCAATTGGGCTGGTTCGCCTGTATTTCGACGAGCTGGTTGCCGGACTTGCAGTTGCCGCGCCGCCCGAAGGGCCTGCGCCAGCCCCCGCGCTGGCCGAGCATTTTGAGCGGGACCTGAACCGAAATCTCGCTGTTCTTTTCGGCCGCGCCTAGGCCGTACCCGCACTCCCACCACTTCGTGTCGCTCGTCAACTACGCCACGCGCGAGATTACGTGCAAGATCGTCTACTACGGGCCAGGCCGCTCCGGGAAGACGACCAATTTGCATTACATCTACGGCCAGGTTCCCGAGGATAGAAAGGGGAAGATGGTCTCGCTTGCGACGCAGACTGACCGCACGCTGTTCTTCGATTTCCTGCCGCTGGACCTGGGGTCGATTTCCGGATTCACGACGAAGTTCCAGCTGTACACGGTGCCGGGCCAGGTCTACTACCAGACCACACGAAAGCTCGTGCTTCAGGGCGCGGACGGCGTCGTGTTCGTGGCCGATAGCCAGGCGCGCCAACTCGGCGAAAACATCGAGAGCTTCCAGGATCTGCATGCGAACCTGTCGGATCAAGGCATCGATCCACGGTCGATGCCCCTCGTCGTGCAGTACAACAAGCAGGATTTACCGCCCGACCTGATTCTCCCCGTCGCCGACCTGTCCGACGCCATCAATTTTCGCGATGTGCCGGAGTTTTCGGCGGATGCGCTTCACGGCCCAGGCGTGTTTGAAACACTGCGTGGCATCTCGGAGATCGTGTTGCGCCGCCTGAGCACCGGCGGCTCAGCCGCTGCTGCGACTCGGTAACGCATGCAGGTCGATCCTCGGGCACGATTCGACAATTACATCGTCGGCACGGCGAATCGCCTTGCCGTTGCCGCCGCGCGGGGCGTCGCGGAGGCGCCGGGCGCCATCTACAACCCGCTCTTCATCTACAGCAGCTCGGGCCTCGGCAAAACGCACCTGATTGGCGCAATCGGTAATCACGCGATCCAGCGCAATCCGGAACTGAGCGTCGAGTACGTCGCGCTGGAGGACTTCGTCCAACAGCTGCATGCCGCGATTGCGGCCGGCGAGATGGACCGGTTCAAGCAGCGGTATGGTCGCGTGGATGTGCTCCTCGTCGACGACGTGCAGTTCCTCACGGGGCGACGCGAGACGCAAAGCGAGCTGCTTCGCCTGTTGAACTCGATGCAGGGAAGCGGGCGGCAGATCATCCTGACGAGTGATCGCCCGCCCGTCGAAATCGCGGACGTCGACGAACGGCTCATCAGCCGGTTGAGCGGCGGTCTCATCGTGGACATCGGTACGCCGGACTACGAAACGCGCGTCGCGATTCTCCGCGAAAAAACGGAAGAGCGCGGCATCAAGTTCGCGCCTGGTGTCATCGAGGAGTTGGCGAGCGTGGAATTCGCCAACATCCGCGAGTTGCAGGGCGCGATGAATCGGCTGAGCGCACATCAGGCGCTCGACGGGACGATGACGCCGGCCCAGGTGCGCGACATCGTGGGCGTTCCGCGGCCCGCGCCACCACCGGCGCGTACGTCGCTCGAGACGGACGAGTTTTTCGGTTTCCTCACGGACATGGCCAGTGCGGTCGCCGCGACGCTCGAACCGTGGCGTGTGCGTGTCGGCGAAGCAATTGGGTTTTGGGGCGGAGAAGGCTACCGCACCGCGGCACTCGAGCGGCTCATGGCGGAGCCAACCCCTCCGCCGAACTACGAGGCGCTGCTTCGTGGATACGGTCAGGCGGTCGAGCAACTGCGCGAGCTCGAACGACAAGTGACCACGGTTGATCCACAGCTTGGCGGCGATGAGCGGTTCCGCGATCCGGAGCGGCTCATGGAGGCCATGGCGTTCGTCGAGAACGCACTGGCAGGAGCTGTTCCGCCGGGCGGGCCGCAGCCGGCCTTTGCACGTGCTGCGTTCGAGGAAAGCACGTCCAACCAGATGGCCGTACGCGCGGCCGACGCGGTGATCGCGGAGCCTGGGCATCGCTACAATCCGCTCTTCCTCGTGGGGCCAAGTGGCGTGGGCA
>JBDTMO010000682.1:0-3341 GCA_039934235.1 bacterium
CCCGCCGCCTTTGACGATTCGAGATGAAAGCAATGACCGCTGACAAAGACGTCCGACAGGAGGACGTCCGCATCGGGTGCGTAATACGTCGTGCCGCTGCTATCGGCCACGACATAGCCCTCGGAGGCCAGGACATCCGCTGGCCGGCTGCGAAACGCGTGCGTGGTCGGGTGCTGCGTTGAACGAACACGCTGCTCGCGAACGAGATGTGAGGTCGTGTCGAGCGTGCGGTCGTACTCGATCCATTCCGCCACGAGCGGCGCGTTGTCGCTGACGATCTGCGTCGTCAACATGGCTTTGCGCGCCTCTTCCCAGACGCGCGCGACGGAGAGCGACGAATCAGCCTGCACACGACAGGTTTCGCGCTCGCGCACGTTGATCGTAGAAAGCACAACCGGCCGCGCCTCGAACACGATGCGCGTGCTCACGGTTGCTCCGGCGAGAACTTGAAGGGACGGGCCAATCGACGGGCGATAGCCGATGCGCAATACCGTGAGCCGTACGTCGCCGGGTGCAGGGAGCACGATGCTGAACGTCCCGCGCGCGGAGGTGAGCGCGCGCCCAAGCGAGACGCCATTCGCGTCCGAGGCGACAACGATCACGCCTGCGACGGCCGTCACGCTGTCGGTGAGCACGACCGAGCCGCTCACGATTTGCGCGCGCAGCGACGTGGTCGAGACGAACAACAAGCACACCACCGCCAGCACACGACGGACACTTTGCATGAGGCCCCTGTTTGATCCGCGAGGGTGCAACATACGGGAGGCAGGCGCCATCGCAACGCGCACGCTCGTCCGTCCAGTATTTCCGGCATTCTCGGGCGAGCATTAGCTTCCGGCCATATGCCTTCGCGCGCTCATCCCGATATCCCTCGCGGCTGGATCATTCCCATCGGCGGAAGATTGCTGGACGCCGAGATCCTCGAACGTTTCGTCGCGCTCAGTGGCGGCGCCAGGGCGCGCATTGCGGTGATTCCCACGGCCTCCAGCGAGCCCGACATCGGCACCTTCTACGAGCGCGCCTTTGCCCGGCACGGCGTGGCGAGCGCGAAGTCACTGCATTTCGAGCGTCGCATCGATTGCGATGACCGCGATTGGCTCGAGTGGTTGGCAAGCGCGTCGGGCATCTTCATCGCCGGCGGCAACCAGTTGAAGCTCACGGCCACGCTGGGCGGGACGCCCGCCGCGAAGCTGATGCGGACCCGCAACGCAGCCGGCGTGCACATCGCGGGCACCAGCGCGGGCGCGGCGTTCCTGAGCGAGCACATGATCGCGTACGGTGAAGAAGGCGCAACGCCGCGCGCGGGCATGGTGACGATGTGCGCGGGGCTGGGCCTGACCAATCGCGTGATCGTCGATCAGCATTTTCGCCAACGCGAGCGGCTTGGCCGCCTGCTCACGGCGCTGGCATACAATCCATTTGCCGTCGGTCTGGGTGTCGATGAAGACACCGCCGCATTCATCGGACCCGACGACGTCGTTGCGGTGCAGGGTTCCGGCGCCGTGACTGTCGTGGATCCCGCGGACGTCCAGATATCGTCAATCGCCGAGGCGAAGCCCGGTGAAGCACTGACGCTGGTTGGCGTCAAGGTGCATGTGCTCGCCGCAGGTGCCACATTCGATCTTGCCACTCGGCATGCCCACGGCGCGTCCACGTTCGTGACCGGTCACTAGAACTTCCCATGGAAATTCTCGAACGCTCCATTTATGTCGGTCCGAGCCACTACGCGCATTTTCCTGTTATCCGGCTCGAGCTCGATCTTGGACCGCTGGAGCAGTGGCCAACGAGCCGGCTGGGCGCCGCATTCATCGCGCGACTGCTCGAGGCGCTGCCTGGGTTGAATGAACACGGGTGCTCGTATGGAGAGCCCGGTGGATTCGTTCGCCGCATGACGGAAGACGAAGGCACGTGGCTCGGGCATGTACTCGAGCATGTCGCCATCGAACTGCAGAACATCGCGGGTGTGAAGGTGACGTTCGGCAAGACGCGCGAGACATCTCGCCCCGGCGTGTATGACGTGGTGTTCGAGTACGAACAGGACGATGTTGGCATCGAGGCGGGCGACGTCGCGCTCGACTTGCTGCACTCTTTGCTGCCGCGTGAACTGCGCCCTGAAGACCATCTCGATGACGCGTTCGACTTGATCGCGCGTCGCGATGCCTTCATTCGGTATGCGCAGCGTCGCGCGCTGGGACCCAGTACCGCGAGCATCGTGCATGCGGCGGAGAAGCGCGACATTCCATGGCTTCGCCTGAACGCGCAGAGTCTCATCCAACTCGGCTACGGTTGTCATCAGCAGCGCATCCAGGCGACGATCACGGGGCGCACGTCGCACGTCGCGGTAGAACTCGCGAGCGACAAGGAAGAGACGAACCGAATCCTGTCTCGGCTTGGACTTCCGGTGCCGAAGCAGCGACTCGTGCAAACCGCTGAGCGTGCGGTCGGCGCGGCGGAGCGCATTGGATATCCCGTCGTCACGAAGCCGTACAATGGCAATCACGGTCGCGGCGTCTCCATCGCGCTCGCAACGGCGGACGAAGTGCGAACGGGATTTGCGCGAGCGCAGGAACACTCCCGCAGCGTGATCGTCGAGAGCTTCATCACGGGTCACGATCACCGCATGCTCGTGGTGAATGGTGAGCTGATTGCCGTGTCGAAGCGCGAGCCCGGCAAAGTCGTTGGCGATGGCATCCACACCATCGAAGAGCTGGTCGCCATCGTGAACACAGATCCGCGTCGCGGCATTGGGCACGAAAAGGTGCTGACGCAGATCGAGATCGACGAGCAGGCGCTGGGACTTCTGGACAAGCTGCACTACACGCCGCAGACAATTCCCGCGGTCGGTGAAGATGTGTATCTCCGTCTCACGGCCAACCTGTCCACGGGTGGCACGGCGACAGATATGACGGATGTCGTGCATCCGGATAATGCCGAGATGGCGGTGCGCGCCATTCAGGCGATTGGACTCGACATCGGCGGCGTGGACTTCCTGTCGCCCGACATCACGCAATCGTACAAGGACGTTGGCGGCGCGGTGTGCGAAGTCAACGCGGCTCCTGGATTCCGGATGCACACGGCGCCCAGCGAAGGCCGTCCGCGCGATGCGGCGGGAAAGGTGATCGAGATGCTGTTCCCGAAGAATGCGCCGAGCACGATTCCCATTGCGGCGATCACGGGAACGAATGGCAAGACGACAACGGCGCGATTGCTGGCGCACATTCACAAGCTGGCCGGAAAGCGCGTGGGCCTGACGACCACCGACGGGGTCTACATCGACGGGCAGCGTACCGTCGAAGGTGACATGACCGGCCCGACGTCAGCGCGCATCGTGCTCAGCGATC
>JBDTMO010000683.1:0-3326 GCA_039934235.1 bacterium
TCACCGTTCACCGTTCACCGTTCACCGTTCACCGTTCACCGTTCACCGTTCACCATTGTGCAATAGTACTTTATATTATAAAGTTCTTTCATGCATCACACCTCTACAACACACGCCACGCTCCCGCACCGCGAGTCAGTAACCGCCTCCGAAGGCGTGGACGCTCCACCTCCGCCTCTCGCACGCGTCATCCTCGCCCACGGACTTCTCGTCGGCGTGGCAGCCGACCTTCTCATCCGGGACGGCGACCCCGGCATCGCGTTTCCGCTTTGGTTTGGCATCATCGTGATCGCCATTACGTCGATGACGTGGCGCGATCGACGCGAGCTGCCTCGTGAGGCGGTCGCCTGGCTCATGACCGCACTGCTCTTCTCCGCCGGTTTGGCCTGGCGCGACTCTGACATGCTTCAGGCGCTCGACGTTTTCGCGACCATCGGTTCACTCGCCATGGCCGGCATCTCACTCGGCAACGGTCGCGCGGCGCTTCTCGCCGAACGCTTTCGCGACACGGTGTGGGCGGCAACCGCGCTCGCGAAACACGTCGCGCTCGGCTTCGCGCCCCTCGCCGTCCGCGAGCTGTTCGCAACCGACACGCGCGGACGCATGGCATCTCGAGCGCGATCCGCGGGGCGCTCGATCCTCATCGGGGGCAGCGTGCTCCTCGTCTTCGGCTCGTTGCTGCGGGGCGCTGATCCAATCTTCGCCAGTCTCCTCGAGTTGCCGCACGTCGACATGGCGCTGATCGCGTCACATCTGTTCATCATTGGCTTTTACAGCTGGCTCGTCAGCGGCTGGGCACGCGGAGCATTCGGCACAGCACTGCAGGCGAAACGCGCCCCCGACTCCCTTCCATTCGGCCTAAGCCTGCTCGACATCACAACCGCACTCGGCACCTTGAACGCCCTCTTTGCCGCGTTTGTCGTGGCACAGCTCGGGTGGTTCTTTGGCGGTGAAAGTTTCCTGCACGCGCGAACCGGATTGACGGCCGCGCAATACGCCAGACAGGGATTCTTCGAGATGGTTTGGGTGGTCCTGCTCGTCGTTCCTCTCCTCGTGGCGACGCGGGCCGCGCTACAGCCGGGCCAGGCGCTCCAGCGCCGACACACCTTGCTGTCCCTCCCGATCATTGCCCTCCTCGGCGCAATCATCTTCTCAGCCGTCACGCGCATGCAACTTTACGTGCACTACTTCGGCCTCACGGTCGATCGGTTCTATCCGCTGGTCTTCATGGGATGGCTTGGTCTCGTCCTTGTGTGGCTCGCTCTTACAGTTCTGCGCGGGCAGGGTCGCACCTTCGTCGCGGGCGTCGCCGTGTCGGGTTTGGCAGTTCTTGCAGCGCTCAATGCAATTGCGCCGGACGCAATCGTGGCGCAATTCAACATTGATCGAGCCGCGACGACACAACGCCTTCCCGATGGCGTGCTCGATCTCAAGCACATGTCGGAATTGAGCGCCGATGCCGCGCCGTTGGCGACACGTGCAACGCTGCGTGCCGCTCCGTCGTCCACCGACGGAACACCGATCCGCGCTGCCGAGGACGAGCAGCAATGCGAAGCGGCAAGGACGCTACTTCGCCGCTGGGGCCCGTCGTCGGAAGCTGTGGAGCGCCAGAATCGCGAAGCGGCGTGGCGATCATGGAATGCTGGCGAGGTGAACGCGATCCGTTACGTCACCGCTCACTCAGCGGAGCTACGGACGGCGCAGCACGCGGCGTGCGCCAATGTGCGCAAGCCCGAGCACTCGAAGTAGCGCGAAGCACTGCAGTGGAATGTTCGGATTGGGAAGGAGGTCGCGCGCGTTCGTGGAGACGGCGTCTCGCGCCACGGCGGAGCCGCGCGTCGAGTCCCGCCGTCGGAACGAATGCGCGCGACCGACGTTCCGGCGCAAACGCAGCCAACGCCCAACGAAGAACTATCCGAGATACGACTCGAGCGCCCGAGCACGCGAGACGTGGCGCAGGCGCGACAACGCCTTCTCCTTGATCTGCCGCACCCGCTCGCGTGTGATACCGAGCAACGATCCGATCTGCTCGAGCGTCATCGGCTCTTCGCCGTCGAGCCCGAAATAGAGACGCAGGATCTTGGACTCGCGCTCCTTCAGGTGCGCGAGCGCCTCTTCGATCGACTCCGTGAGCGCCTTCTCGAACGTCAGTTCGTCCGGCGTCGGATTGAGGTTGTCGGGCAGATAGTCGAGGAGCTTGTTGTCCTCACCCGGCGTCATCGGCGCATCGAGGGAAAGGTGCGTCTGCGAGATCGACATCGTCTTCGCGACTTCCTCTTCCGTGATATCCATCCCTTCGGCGATCTCCGCGTGCGTCGCCTCGCGGCCAAGCTCCTGCAGCAGGAAGCTGGCACGCTTGCCAATCCGATGGAGCGTACCCGCGCGATTCAACGGAACGCGGACGATACGGCTCTGCTCCGCGAGCGCCTGAAGGATCGCCTGGCGGATCCACCACACCGCGTACGAGATGAACTTGATCCCCTTCGTTTCGTCGAACTTGTGCGCGGCGCGAATGAGCCCGAGGTTGCCCTCGTTGATCAGGTCCGAGAGCGACACGCCCTGGTTCTGATACTTCTTCGCAACGCTGACGACGAATCTCAGATTCGAGCGGACCAGCTTGTCGAGCGCTTCCTGATCGCCGACGCGGATCTTCTGCGCAAGCGCGACTTCATCCTCCCGCGTGATGAGCGGGTAGATGCTGATGTCGCGGAGATACTGATCGAGCGATCCCTCTTCGAACGATGACTTCTTGCTGTTCGGAGTGGTGGCCATGCTGGCGATTCCGGGGAACGGCGGCCCCCGCCGCATGAGAGGGACCTACTAGCGGCGGAGGAAATAACGACCTGCTACGGTCGGAACGATTCGGTTATGTCAATGTACGCGCTCGCCGAGGCGCATCCATCGGACGTGCGTCAGCCAGGCAAAGTCGTCGGACGAGTCAGGCGAATAGCTGAAGTACACCACCTCAGGCCGGCCGCGCAACAGCGAATCAGGAACGAATCCCCAATAGCGACTGTCGAGCGAATTGTCGCGATTGTCACCGAGAACGAAGTACTGTCCCATTGGGACGATCAGGGGTCCCCAGTTGTTACGAGATGGGTGATACGACACGGCCGCGCCGGCGGTGCGCACGAGGAAATCACCCTGCCAACGAAACTCTTCCCACACCGGATCCGCTTCAGGATCGGAGTGCGAGACGTACGGCTCCGCGAGCGCGACACCATTGCGAATCAGCACGGCATCCCGCATCGCGAGCGTATCCCCCGGAAGGCCGACTAACCGCTTCACAAAATTCTTCGTGCGGTCCTTCGGCCATTCGAACACGA
>JBDTMO010000684.1:0-3326 GCA_039934235.1 bacterium
CCGGCAAAGAGGAAGTCGGCGACCGGAGAAAGGATCGAGGCGGGTCGTGTCAGCTTTGCGGGGGCTTCGTGGTATCGCGCGGTGGCGGCGCTGCAGGCGGCATGTCCTTGATTCGTTTCACGATCACCGCGCCCCCGCTGGCGGCGGTGCCGTATTCGTTCTCCGCGCGAGACGGATCGAGATAGCGCACCTCGAGTACAGTCGACGCGAGAATGTTCCTGAGCGTGCCGACGTCGCTCTCGTGGATTCCGTCGACCCACAGCCCAAACTTCGACACGGAGTTGCCCATGGACCTCACGCCTCGCGGTGTTGCGAAAAAATGCGGTCGCAAGCTGCGAATGACGGCGTAGATGTCCTGGTCCTTCAACGCCGAGTTGTCGATGTCCTCGCGGGTAATCAGGTCGCGGTTCTTCTGTGCATGGGCAATCGTTGGTGCGAGCCCCAATAGGCCGACCGTCAACATCAGGCCCGCTACGCCGACTCGAACTTTCGTCATGACACTCCCTCCAGTTGAACGGAGAAGTATCTCCTTCGGTACGCCCTAAGAAAAGGCCGCCGGGCAGCTGCCCGGCGGCCCTGATCTCTGTTTACCCGAGTCTTTACACGCCTGCGGGGCGCGGCGGGCGTCTGTCCCACATGAATGTCATACCTGGCGCCGCAAATGATGCGGCGTTGCTGCCTGCCGTTGACGCCGGAAAAATGATGGCCGTGACCGCAGAGCCGGCAACCGTTGTACCGGGCAATGCATCGATGTCGAGAACCGAGGTACCAGCGCTCGAGCTAGCGGCTGCGCCAATGAGCGCCAGCGATTGGGGAACGAATACTGACCCGCCACCCGCTGGCTGCACGTTGTAGAGAATCTGCGACGGGGCCGCCGTGATGAAGGCCGACCTGCTCATCGCAGCAACTGACGACCAGGTGGGCGAAGCTGGCGCCGTCCCTGAAGATGCGAATGTTCTCACATCGAGCGCCGTGCCCGTGGTGTTGATGACCCGCAGTCCAACCTGCGTGCCCGGATCAGGGATCGTCTCCTCGTAAAACACGAACTTCATGCCACCCGTGCGCGCCGTGCCCCACATCATTGCCGTGTACAGCTTGCCCGCTTCGATCGTGAGCGTCGTATCCTTGAGGACTGTGGACGCGGTGACCGCATCGGTGCCGTTCAGGAAGATGCGGAGGTGACGTGCACCAGCGCGGGTGTTCTTGTACTGGATCTGCGCCGAGGCCGTGACGCCACCAGACGAAGCCGGACCATTGCGGAATCCGATCTTGTAGTGATCGCTGTTCTCGACGATGTCCACGAACCGGAAGTCCATGGCATTGGTGTCGGGCACGGCGTTGATGAAGCGGACACCCGCCGTGGGGATGTCCTCAGTGGCAACGATCTCGTCGGGGGTCGAGCATGCACTCGTGGCGCCTACCGCCAGGCACAGCATCGAGAGCTGGAAAAAACGACGCATAGATACTCCGTAGAGGTTGAGGCGCCAGACGGCGCTCATGGCACGCGTATGCTGCTACCGGCTGGGGGAGGCGTTACTGGATCTTCGGTGCCTGAGCCAATCAGGGAACGAGTAAGGATGTAGACTAACGCTGCTACACCGACCGCTCCGAGCGTGACTGTGCGTGCCGTGGAAAAATGACGCTGGTAGGTCGAGCTGACGTACTCGGACTTGATGTGGACTTGCTCGCCGGTCCAGACCTGGTCACCACCACGCAACGTGTGAATGGAGGTGACCGCGACGAGATACTCCGCGTTTTCTCTGCTGACCAACTTGCCTTGTACCTGCGAGATCTCAGGGCCCATCGCACCACCGAGCCCCACTCGCCCAACATCATTGATGTCGAATGCGAGTTCGTCACCAATCTCCGGCGCGATTCCCCCTGCGGGCTGCAACGTGTAGCAACCCGCAAGGAGTGCACTGCTCACCACGACACCGGCGATCCGAATCATCCGCATCACAAAACTACCAGCCGTATGTTCCCTTTACCGCGGAAGCAGGAAGACTCCCGCCACCGGTGCTATAGATCTGTGCGCCAGAACGACCACGCGCCTGAAGGTCCTGGTACGGCGGCGCCCAATGCAGCGGCGTGCCGGCCGGAAGGTCGCCCCATCCGCGTCCATCGAGGAACCACCCGATGAAGGTTGTATAGGCTTCCTCGTTTCGCTTCTCCCACTTCATGGCTTCCATCATGTTGCCGCAGGCAACGGTGTTGTAGTTCGGCCCCACCGGCACCTTCGGTACGCAGGCGTTGCCGCCAGGAACCGGGCTCGCTCCGTCGAAGGCCGTAATCGGTAGAAGGCCGTTCGTCGTGCGGGTCTTGTTGATGAGAGCCGCCGCTGCTGCGAAGTTCCCCTTCCGGATCTGTCCCTCTGCCTCGAGCATGTTCAGCTCGGCGAGCGGGAAGAACACGAGCTTGCCGTTCAGTGCCGTCGCATCACCGGCCGTGCGCCAGGACCACCAACGCGCGTGGTCGTAGTTCGACAGTCCCCATGTGGGGCTGGACTGCGGATCGTTGGCCGACGGGCGGTTCACGAAATAGCGCTTACAGGTTTGCGACGCACCGTTGCACTGTGACAAGGCAAAATCCGCCTGCTGCTGCGCGCGGGTTGTGCCCTGCGGCCAGCGAAGATCCGGAGTCGCCATCGTGAACGGGCCATCGGCACCACGTTCACCAAGCGACTTGGCAACCCAGGTCCCATACGCGCCGGACGTATCGGCCATGCCCGCGACGAACGGCGTCATCTGATGCCACGTTCCGTACGAGTACAACTGATTGAGCACACCCTGGAACGGCCCGCTGATGGTATTGGTGATATTGTCGTGGTTGGCGGTGATGCCGTTCTGCGCATCCGCGATCACTGCTGTCCAATCCACCGCCGCACGTTCTGCGGGAGTACGCGC
This sequence comes from bacterium, assembly GCA_039934235.1. Lineage (GTDB taxonomy): Bacteria > Gemmatimonadota > Gemmatimonadetes > Gemmatimonadales > Gemmatimonadaceae > AG11. The sequence goes on from JBDTMO010000684.1 coordinate 2,904, forward strand.
GACACTCGCGCGAATACGCGCCCGATAGCTGCGCACCAGCTTCACGAACTCGGCCTGCGTGAAGGAGGTGGACGACGGAATCCAACTCGACGGGAGGGGGAAACCATTGCCACCCGTACCGGGCGTCGTTGCGTAATCGATGGACTTCTGAAGCGCGGCCATCGATGCCGCAGCAACGTCGTTGTAGCCTTGCAGTTCACCGGCATCCTCGCCGCTCGTCGTCTCGTCCACAACGGCGGACGAATCATAGACCATCGCGAGGTAGCCAAGCGAAATACCGCGCAGGAATTGCGCATACGCCTTCGCACGAAGATCCTGATTCGACGAGCCAAGGCTGAACCCGGGCTGGTTCAGCGTCGCGAGAACGCTCGAGGCCACGCGCTGAACTTCATTCTCGAACTGATAGATCTTCAACTGCTCCGC
>JBDTMO010000685.1:0-3320 GCA_039934235.1 bacterium
TCAGGGAGCGCGCCTTGGCGAGCTCGGTGTTGATCTGCGCGACGAACTGCGTGGACGACATCACTTCGTCGAGTAGGTCTTTGCGAACGCCAACGAGCGAGTCCACCCGCACCGAATCAACGTGCGCGAGGGTGGCGAGCTGTTCTTTCGCTTCATTGTTGCAGGCCGCGAGTGCAACTGCGGAAAACACTGCGATGGGAGCCATGCGTGCGAATCTCACGATATCACCTTCATCGGTCGGTGTGAGCGGGTGGACGCGAAACGCGATTACCCGATTGAGCTGCGTTGGGAACAGCGACCCTGACCAGGCGCCGCACGGTGCACATTTGCACGGATGATGCTAGGGCGCTGGAAAATCGCAACGCGTTCAACAGCAAATACTTACAGCTGTTGCGCTCGATATGATGATGGGGCCATGGGCGAGGAACGGGGAAATTTTCCCCGGGCGCGAATGGAGGTTTGAAATGTTCCGCTCCGCGCACGTGTGCCCTGCCTACGACGGCAGAAGGGCGATGGTGGTCTCATCTACCATACGTGTATCGCGACTCGTCGCTCAGGTCAGATCGACCACCGTCGCGGTCGGTGCGTTTGCCTTCACCGACGCGATGCCTGTTTCCATGGCCGAGGTGGACGCGTACATCTCGCTTCGTCCGAGTGGCTCACCATTCGCTGCCTTCAGCACGAAGTGGGGCTGGTTGCCTGACGACGTCTTCCGCTCGTAGCGCGCATCGATCGGCGCGTTGACGCGCACAGAATCGATACCCTTCTCCGCGCTGGTCTTGGAGGTGTACGTCTCGCTCGGAAGGACTATCTCGCCATTGGCGGCTTTGAGGTGGAACTTGAACTGCCCACCGCTTGCGTTCGAGGGAGTTACAACAGCTACAGCGTCGAGCAGTACTTCTACTCGCGGCGCATCGGACGGGCGCCGCAGCGCATCATCTCGGCGCCGTACGTGGACGCGCCGGATCAAACGACGATCGCGACCGCGGCCAAGGTGAGCGGACGGCTCGGCCCGTGGACGGTGGGTGTGATCGACGCCGTGATGCCGCGCGAGTCGGCGAAGTTCGCGTCGACCGGCGGAACAGAGCAAGGCGAGTCATCCGTGGAGCCGCTGACGAATTACGCGGTTGGCCGTGTGCGTCGCGATTTTCGTGGCGGGCGAACGACTGTCGGCGGCTTGCTCACCGCGATGCACCGCGATCTCGGCGACACGGTATTCCAGCCACTCATGTGAAGGTCGCAAGCCCGGGGCTCGAGCTGAACGATCTCGGTTTCGAGGGTCGCGCGGACTACAAGAGTCTTTCGACGATCGTCGGCGTTCAGTCGTTCACGGCAGGCGCGCACCTTCAGTCGTTCAGCGCGTCCACGGGCCAGAACGCAGCGCTGAACTTTGGCAGCGTGCTCATCTCGAACAGCGCATTCCTGAAGGGCAACGCGACGCTCAACAACTTCTGGACGGTGGGCGCATCAGCGAGCACCGACCGATCAGTGCGCAGCGATCGACTGACGCGCGGCGGTCCGCAAGCGCGAACCGCTACGGCGTACAGCACGCTCGTTTCGCTCGGCTCGGACACTCGGCGCCTCATGTCATCGTCGGCGAGCGGGTCGTATGGCTGGGACGATTACGGCAGCCACATGGCGTCGGCCAGCGCGGGCATCGTGGTTCGTCCCAGCGCATCGGTGCGAGTGAGCGTGACGCCGAGCCTGAGTGGCGGGCTCACTGCGCTGCAGTATCTGCAATCCGCCAGCGATGCCATGGCCGCAGCCACGTTCGGTCGGCGGTACGTGTTCGCGAGCCTGCATCAGACGACGCTGAGCGGTGATACGCGCATCGAATGGACGTTCACCCCGCAGCTCACATTGCAACTGTACGCACAGCCGTTCGTGTCGGCCGGCCGTTACGCCGCCTTCAAGCAGCTCGCCGCGCCGTCGTCATCGAGCTATCCACAATACGGAACAGATTTGGGAACCATCACGCGTAACGAGACCACGCACAATTACACGATCGATCCCGACGGAGCCGGCCCGACTGCGCCGTTCACGGTCGTCAATCCCGACTTCAACGTGCGAAGCCTGCGTGGCAACGCCGTGCTCCGATGGGAATACCGGCCGGGGTCTCAGTTGTACGTGGTGGGGCAACAAGAGCGCAGCGGTGCGGAGGCGTTCGGCGATTTCGATCTCTCGCGCGACACGGGGGCGATCTTCCGGCAGCAGATGACGAATGTGTTCGCCGTGAAGTTCACCTACTCGATAGGGACCTAGTGTAGTGACGACGGGGCCTTGCGCGATTGGTGAGCGTTTGCTAACTCTCGTGCATGACGCGCGCAACCATGGCTCCGAGGCGCTTTCACGTGCCGGGCCTCTTCGCCCCCGACGACCCGCCGTCCAAGCAACGAGTGCTCGAAGCAGCGCTCGAGCTGTTTGTGGAGCGCGGAGTGGCGGAGACGAGCGTCCGCGACATCGGCGCGCGGGCGGGATACTCCAATCCGGTCATCTTCAAGTATTTCGCCGATAAGGACGAGCTGGCGGCGCACGTCTTCTTCGCGTGTTACCGCGCGATCGCCGAGATACTGGCCCCGGCAGTGAGTGACGATCGCGGCTATCGCGAGAATGTCCACGCGCTCTGCCAGGCGTTCGGGCAGGTGCTGGAGGAGCATCTCACGGCGTTTCTGTACATGTTCGAGAACGTGCGCCGCTATTGGCCCCGCACCTCACCCGCCCTGCGCCGCCTGTCGTTGCTCGCCGTCGCGCGACGACTCGTCCAGCAGGGCAAGGCGGATGGTGTCGTTGCGAGCGACGCCGACGTCGAGATGCTCGTCGCTGCGTACGCCGGCCTGTTTGGACAGGTCGCGCGCATGCGGTACTTCGGATCCTTCAGCGACCGGTCCACCGAATGGGCCAGCTCGATGGAGCGTCTTTTTCTTGCGATGGGACGATAGTCTTTTTTTTGACCGCGAAGTTAGCAAATGCTCACCATCTACGACATTTGAGCTCGCCATGACGACCACGCGACAGAACTCCTCCAACGCCAAGCGCCTCGCCCTCGCCGTCGACAAGACGGTCGTGTTGACGATCAACGGATCCGCGCAAAAAGTTCGAATGACCTCCTCGCGGCCCGGGTTGCCTCCCCTGCTCGTCGTGCAGGCGGGCCCGGGTTTGCCCATGCTGCATGAGGTCTCGAAGTTCCAGCAACTACTCCAGTTCGAGCGAGACTTCCTCGTGTTCTATTGGGAGCAACGAGGAACCGGTCCGTCGCCGGCGGCCGACGCGGCCGGTGTCTCGATGCGCCAACAAGTCGATGATCTTCATGCCGTGCTGCG
>JBDTMO010000686.1:0-3313 GCA_039934235.1 bacterium
TGTCATCCTGAGCGAGCGAAGCGAGTGAGTTGTCATCCTGAGCGAGCGAAGCGAGTCGAAGGATCTGCACCTCCACACCACAGCGCCTGCAAATCGTGACACGCATGTTTCACTATTCTTCTCCGCAGTTGAACGTCAATGAACTAGGGTGACCATATGGAAATCGGCAAACTCTCGAACGCTGGGTTGAGCCTCTCGTACCGGTCATGGCTCCCCACCGGGACGCCGCGCGGCGTCGTCGTCATCGTCCCGGGCTTCAACTCACACAGCGGCTACTACGCGTGGGTGGCCAGCCAATGCGTGGCGAAAGACCTCGCCGTGTACGCGCTCGATTTGCGCGGTCGAGGCCTGTCCGATGGCGAGCGATTCTATGTCGAGCAGTTCGCGGACTACGCCGCCGACGTTGCTGCCCTCGTGACGCACGTCAAATCACAACAGCCTGGCCTGAAGCTCTTCCTGCTCGGTCACAGCGCCGGCGGTGTCGTCGCATGTCTCTACACGATCGACCACCAGGCGGAACTCGCTGGACTTATCTGCGAGAGCTTTGCGTTCAAGATCCCCGCGCCCGACTTCGCGCTCGCGGTGTTCAAGGGACTTGCCCACATCGCGCCGCATGCGCACGTCCTCCATCTCAAGAACGAGGACTTCTCACGCGACCCTTCCACCGTGCAGGCGATGAATGACGATCCACTTATCGCGCACGAGACGCAGCCCACACGCACGTTGGCAGAGATGGTCAAGGCCGACGAACGACTGGAGCGTGAATTCCCGCGCATCACGTTGCCGCTGTTGATTCTGCACGGCACGCACGACAAAGCCACGAAGCCGAGTGGGAGCCAGCAGTTCTTCGATAGCGCAGGGTCAACCGATAAGACGCTCAAGCTTTACGACGGCGCGTATCACGATCCGCTCAACGACACAGGCAAGGAAGAGGTCATGGCCGACATCACAGCCTGGATCGACGCGCGACTATAGGGGCTGAGCGACCGCGCTCACGGGGTGAGCTCCTTCACGTGCAGTGTGGACTTGAGCACGCGAAGCATCACGTCCATGCCCTTTTCGCCGTTCGTAAATACCACCAGGCCTCGCCCCGACTGCGGAAGAACCACCACAAGAGTCGCGACGCCGTTGTCCTTGCCCGTGTGCAGCAATAAGTACTCGCCGTTGGAGAGGTCGCGGAACACCTCCCAGCCGAGGCCCATGAATTCGTTGTTCTTTGCGTTGACGGCTGCCTGCGTCTTCACCATCTCCGTGAACAGCGCCGGCGATAATCCCGCACCATTCGCCATAAACGCGGCGAATCGCGCATAGTCGTCGATCGTCGTTACAAGCCAGTCCGCCGCATTCGCTGTCGTCAGCCTGGGCTCCGTGATCTTCGCGCCGTTGCTGTCGTGCGCCTCCGCAAAGCGCGACGCATCGAGTCGCGCATTCCATCCATAGTTCGTTGCGGTCATCCCAACAGGCTTGAACAACACAGAGTCCGACAACTGTTGCAACGTTCGTCCGAACTTCTTCTCAACCGCTCGACGCAAATACTCAAAACCCTCGCCCGAGTAGCCATAGACAGAACCCGGGTCCGCAGTGAACGCGAGCTTCTTCGATCCACGCCAATTCGGAAAGCCGGTTTGGTGGCTGAGAATGATGCGCGTCGTGAGCTTTTTGTGGCGCGGATCGTCGCGAATATCCGGATCGATCCAGAACTGCGAGAGCGGCGCATCCAGATCCCAACGTCCGGCATCCACAAGCTTGAGGACGGTCAGCGCGACAATCGGCTTCGTCAACGACGCAACATTGAAGAGCGCATTCCTCGGCGCCGGCTTCCCGTGGTCAAACGTACCGAATACTCGCACGTCCTTGACCTTTCCGCCTTCGATCGTCGCGATGGCCGTCGTGGGAACGTGACGCTCCGTCATCCACATCGGCACGCTGTCACGAAAGCCGAAGTCTACCTTCACGTCACGATGCACCGAGTTGTCCTGCGCGTTCGCGCGAGTCGCGAGGAGCAGCGACAACCAGAGCATGAAACGCACTCGTGATGCATAGGCCTGGAGTGACATGAGAAGGCGCGTGGAGGTCGGATGTCGATAGGCGAGGACTCCCCCTCTACGCGCGGGGCCCAGCTCGGTTTCGACGACCAATGTGCAGCCATGAACACGATGGCGATTCTTGTCGCCAAGCAGCAGTTTGGCGGCACGGCACCCGCCCAAGCCTCCGGTTGTCGAATCGCTCATCCACGAACGACTCGATCGCCGCCCACTCCAGCCTTTCCGAAGCATGCTGCGTTCACGATTCGTATTCGCCGCCCTCGCCGCCGTATCCGCGAGCGCGCACGCGCAAGGCACACCCGCGGAGTACGCACGCGCAGACTCACTCGCCGCACGCATGCGCGGAAAAATCGTCGACGCCGTCAATCAGGCGAACTGGATTGGACGCACATCGTACGTATGGTATCGCAAGACAACGCCAACCGGTTCAGCGTACCTGATTGTCAACGCGGACTCGGCAACGAAACGACCAGCATTCGATCAGGCACGCCTGGCGCAGGCCTTGAGTGCGGCACTCAAGAAGCCGATTGTCGCCGACTCACTCCCGCTCAACGGCCTCACGTTTACAGACGATCGTTCGGCGATCACCTTCTCGCCCGACACCATTCGCGTTCGCTGCACGCTTGCCGACTACAAGTGCGCGCCAGCGCCGAACAATGGAGGGCAAGGTTTCGGACGCGACTTTGGCGGTGGGCTATATGGCGCGCTGCCCAACGACAACGCGCCTCCACGCATTTCGCCAGACAGCCAGTGGGAGGCGAGCGTCCGCAACTTCAACCTCTACGTCAAGAAGGTCGGCGCGAAGGATGGTTCGCTCCTGAGCAGCGATGGCATCGAAGGCAACGCGTATGCCGCGCGCTCCATTACCTGGTCGCCCGATTCCAAGCGCATCGCGGCCTATCGCGTGCGACCGGGATTCCATCGCGAAGTGCACTACGTCGAGTCCTCGCCGGAAGATCAGCTTCAGCCAAAGCATTCGTCGCGCCTGTACAACAAGCCTGGCGATCTGCTCGACGTCGAACAGCCAGTGCTCTTTGAGATTGAGAGCAAGCGACAAGTCGTCGTGGACAACGCACTCTTTCCCAACGCGTACGACGTGACGTCACTCAGCTGGCGCAAGGACAGCCACGCCGTGGTGTTCGAATACAATCAGCGCGGGCATCAGGTCTATCGCGTCATCGAGATCGACGCCGCAACCGGAAAGACGCGCGCCGTCATCGACGAGCAATCACCCACCTTCTTCGAATACTCGGCAAAGAAATACCGGT
>JBDTMO010000687.1:0-3298 GCA_039934235.1 bacterium
TTGCATGCTCGCATTATCGCAGACTTCCTTGCACCACCGTTATCGATCGCGTTCGCAGTAAATCTTTCCCACGCACTTCACGGACAACGATGACGGATGACGGACAACGGACGACGGACGACGGGTAGGAAATCGGAAAACGGACAACGGATGACGGGCGGGGAATCGGAAAACGGATGACGGATGGCGGGTGCCCATGGAGCACGGTCGGGCAGTCGCGTCCACGTGCTCCGCGCAATCCGCGATGAGACGGTGGCGGTTGCGGTTGCGGTTGCCGTTGCCGTTGCCGTTGCCGTTGCCGTTGCCGTTCACCGTCCAGCGTCCACCGTCCACCGTCCACCGTTCGACATTCCTGTTCACCGTTCACCGTTCACCGTTCATCGTTCACCGTTCGCGCTCCACTTCACACAGATCTCTGAATCATGCCTCGCGCACTCCTCTCCGTTTCGGATAAATCCGGCCTGCTCGATTTCGCTCGTGGCCTCCACACACTTGGCTGGGAGTTGCTGTCCACGGGCGGCACGGCGCGCACACTGCGCGAAGCGGGTATTCCGGTGCGCGACGTCAGCGACGTGACACGGTTTCCGGAAATGCTGGACGGCCGCGTCAAGACTCTGCATCCCGCGGTACACGGCGCGCTTCTCGCCCGACGCGACGTGCCAGAGCACATGGCGGCCATCGCCGAGCATGGCATCGAGCCGATCGACCTCGTGGTCGTCAATCTCTATCCCTTCCAGCAGACTGCCGCACGCGCAGGCGCAACGCCAGCAGAAGTCATCGAGCAAATCGACATCGGCGGACCAAGCATGCTTCGCTCGGCCGCCAAGAACTTCGCGAGCGTCACCACCGTCGTGGATCCTGCGGACTACGCGCCCGTGCTCGGGATGCTCGGCGGCTCGGCAGACGATCTCGACTTCCGCCGTCGTCTCGCGGCCAAGGTGTTCGAACACACTGCAGCGTATGATGCCGCCATTGCCGCCTGGTTTGCTGGTCAGCGCGACGAGACCTTCCCCGACCGCACGTGCCTGCCGCTGCAAAAGCAACAGTCGCTGCGATACGGAGAAAATCCAGGACAGGACGCAGCCTTTTACGTCGAACGGCCAGGCGCCGGGCTTGCCGGGTTGCAACAGCGCGGCGGAAAGGAGCTCTCGTTCAACAACCTGCTCGACCTCGAGGGCGCGCTGCTCGCGACCGAACCGTTCGGTGATGACGTGTGCTGCGCAATCATCAAGCACACGACGCCTTGCGGGCTCGCGACGGGTGCCGATGCGCTCGACGCCTACCGCAAGGCACTCGCCTGCGATCCGGTTTCGGCATTCGGCTCCGTGATCTCGTTCACCGTGCCGGTTGATGACGCCGCGGCAGAAGCGGTATCAAGCCTGTTCGTCGAATGCGTGGTCGCGCCCAAGTTCAGCGAGGGCGCGCTCGAGATTCTCGGCCGCAAGAAAAACCTGCGTGTGCTCGAGGGGCGTGCGAAGTGGCCCGAAGGCGCGCTCGACTACAAGCGCGTGCGCGGCGGGCTCCTCATCCAGCAACGTCCGCATTCCGTCATCGATCAACGTGGATGGACGATCGTGTCCAAGCGGCAGCCCAGCTCAGATGAATTGCGAGATCTGCTCTTCGCGTGGCGGGCCGTGGCGAGCGTCAAGTCGAACGCGATCGTCCTCGCGCGTGATGGCGCAACGATCGGAATCGGGGCGGGTCAAATGAGTCGGGTCGACGCCGCGTTCCTGGCCGTTCACAAGGCAACAACTGCGGGCCACGCGACCACGGGCTCAGCGCTGGGTTCTGACGCGTTTTTCCCCTTCCGCGACGGCGTGGACCAGGCGGCCGAAGCTGGGGTTCGGGCAATTGTGCAGCCGGGTGGCTCGGTGCGCGACGCGGAAGTCATCGAGGCGGCAGACGAGCACGGTCTCGCGATGGTCTTCACCGGAGTGCGGCTGTTCCGTCATTAGCCTTTGTCATCCTGAGCGAGCGCAGCCGCCTTTGTCATCCTGAGCGAGCGCAGCCGCCTTTGTCATCCTGAGCGAGCGCAGCCGCCTTTGTCATCCTGAGCGAGCGTAGCGAGTCGAAGGATCTGCACCTGCATTGTACCACCTCCGATGACTCCGACTAGCGCCGTTCCCCGCCCCTTGGTCATCTTTCCAAGCTGTACCCTCTAGAAACCATCCCGTGAGCAATCCGTCGTCCCAGCCTGATCTCGACTACCGCCCGTCATGGATGGCTGCCGCCATCGTTTCGGCCGTGGTCTTTCTGCTCTATCTGGTCACCCTCGCGCCGTCCACGGCGATGTGGGATACCAGCGAGTATATCACCGCCGCCTACACGCTCGGGTTGCCGCATCCACCGGGAAATCCGCTGTTCGTGCTCATCGGGCGCGTGTTTGCCATTCTGCCCATCGCCAAGTCGGTCGCGGTGCGAATCAACATTCTCGCCGCCATCTGCAGCGCGGTGTCGGCCGGAATGTGGTTCCTGATCACCGAGCGCGTCCTGGTGAGCTGGTTCTCCGAGCGCTGGATGCGCATCCTCGGCGGAGCCATTGCCGCGTTGATCGGCGCCACGGCGTTCACGGTGTGGAACCAGAGCGTCGTCAACGAGAAGGTGTACACCGTCTCGCTCATGGGCATCGCGATCATCTCATGGTTGATGATTCGCTGGTGCGATGAACCCGATGGACGAAAGGCCGATCGCACGCTCGTTCTCGTTGCCTACCTCCTTGGCCTTGGCTACGCCAATCACATGGCAGGCATGGTCGCCGCACCGGCCGTCGGGCTTGCGGTGCTGATCGTGCGCTGGAACACGGTGCTGCGTTGGAAGCTGTTGGTGGCATGCATGGCCGCATTGTTCTTCGGCATCACGCCGTTCGCCATGCAGCCCATTCGCGCCGCGCACTATCCGGCCTTGAACGAAGGCGAGCCGACGGCGTGCCGAGAGGGGCTGAAGTTCGATTGTACGATGAGCAAGGGTACGTACGACGCGTTCATGTACAACTTCAATCGGGGACAGTACGGCAAGCCGGAACTCTCCGAGCGGCAGGCGCCGTTGTCTGCGCAGGTTGGGATGTGGTGGCTGTACTTCAAGTGGCAGTGGCTGCGCGACGCGCACTACGACCATCCGTTCGCCCAGAGCCTGCTCGCCGCCATGTTCCTCGTGATGGGACTGCTCGGCGGTTACGTGCACTTCCAGCGAGACCGAAGGAGCTTCTGGTACTTCGGGTCGCTGATGTTCACGGTGACGCTCGCACTCATCTACTACCTGAACTTCAAGTACGGTGCGTCGCAGAGCCCTGATCTCAGTG
>JBDTMO010000688.1:0-3297 GCA_039934235.1 bacterium
GCCATCCACCTCGTCGGACGCGTAGCAGAAACTTCGCGTCTGTGAGCCGTCGCCATAAATGGTGAGTGGTTCGCCGGACAAGGCTTGCACGATGAAATTGGAAACAACGCGACCGTCTCGCGGACGCATCCGCGGGCCGTACGTGTTGAAGATGCGGATGATGCACGTATCCACGCCGTGATAGGTATGGTACGCCATCGTGATGGCCTCAGCGAATCGCTTCGCCTCGTCATAGACACCGCGCGGGCCGACCGGGTTGACGTTGCCCCAATACTGCTCGGTCTGCGGGTGCACGAGGGGATCCCCATACACCTCGGACGTGGAGGCGAGAAAAAAGCGCGCCCCCTTTGCCTTGGCCAGGCCGAGCGCATTGTGCGTCCCGAGCGCGCCCACCTTGAGCGTCTGAATAGGTAGTTCGAGATAGTCGATCGGGCTGGCTGGCGACGCGAAGTGCAACACGCCGCCAAGCTCTCCGGCGACGTGCGTAAAGGTCGAAATGTCGTGCCGGATGAACTCGAACTGGTCGTTACCCATCAGGTGGGCAATGTTGTCCGCATGCCCTGTCACGAAGTTGTCGAGCCCCACCACGCGATGCCCCTCAGCCAGGAACCGATCGCACAGGTGTGATCCGAGGAACCCGGCAGCCCCCGTGATGAGCACTCTCATGCTTTCCTGCCGCGGCCGATCGACGAATAGGTGAAGCCCAGGGCGCGCATCTTCTGCGCGTCATAGAGGTTGCGGCCATCCACGACGATTGGACTGCGCAGCGTCGTCTTGATCCGCTCGAAATCTGGATGGCGGTACTCGTTCCAGTCGGTGACGACAATCAGCGCATCGGCACCTTCGAGTGCCTCGTAGTTCGACTCGGCGTACGTGATGGTCTTGCCGATACGGCGCTCGGTCTCGTGCATGGCCACGGGATCGTGCGCCACCACTTCCGCGCCGGCCGCGAGGAGTTCCTCGATCAGCACCAGCGCCGGCGCTTCGCGCATGTCGTCTGTATTGGGCTTGAACGCGAGCCCCCAGACGGCGACACGCTTTCCCTTGACCGAACCGAGGCAGCTCTCGACCTTCTTGAACAGCAAGTGCTTCTGCGCGTCGTTCGCGTCCTCGACCGCATCGAGCACTCGGAGGGGCACGTCGTACGACCGAGCGGTCCGCACCAACGCCTTGACGTCCTTCGGGAAGCAGGAACCGCCATACCCCGGACCCGGGAACAGAAACGCCGGTCCGATGCGACCGTCCGTACCAATTCCCTTGCGAACCTGATCGACGTCGGCACCAACGACTTCGCAGAGATTCGCGATCTCGTTCATGAATGAAATTCGCGTCGCCAACATTGCGTTCGCGGCGTACTTCGTCATCTCGGCCGATGGAAGATCCATGAACAGGATTGGCTTACCGGTACGCACGAACGGCGCGTACAGCTCGGCCATCACGCTGCGCGCGTGGTCGGTCTCCACGCCGATCACGACACGATCGGGCTTCATGAAATCGTCGATCGCCGCGCCTTCCTTCAGGAACTCCGGATTGGAGCACATGTGAAAGGGCAGCTTCGCATGCTTGTTGACCGCGGCGGATACCTTCGCTGCCGTGCCAACGGGCACGGTGGACTTGGTGACCACGACCAGCTCCCGCTTCATGTGCATGCCGATCTGTTCGGCCACGGCGAGCACATGCCGCAGATCCGCAGAGCCATCTTCGTCTGGTGGCGTACCCACGGCAATGAAGACGACGTCGGCGGATGAAATGGCCTCCCCGATGTCCGTCGTGAACGACAATCGTCCCTGTTTCTGATTGCGCTCGACGTAGTCGTCCAGGCCTGGCTCGTAGATCGGAAGAACGTTCTTTCGCAGCCCTTCGATCTTGGCCACATCCACATCAGCACACACGACCGCGTTGCCCGTTTCGGCGAGACATCCGCCCACGACCAACCCGACGTATCCGGATCCGACGACAGTTATGTTCATTTCACTTTGAGAAGAACGCGTTGATGCCGGTGATGACTTCGTCGAGCTGCTGTTGTGTCAGCTCGGGGAAAATCGGGATCGACAATACTTCCTTCGCGGCGCGCTCACTCTCCGGGCACTGCCCTTCCCGATAGCCGAGATACGCAAAACATGGCTGGAGGTGCAACGGAAGCGGATAGTAGATCGACGTTCCAATCCCTCTCTCTTTCAGGAACGCCTGCAGCGCATCACGCTTTCCATCGGCGATCCGAAGCGTGTACTGGTTGAAGATCGATTCGTTTTCGGGCGCGACGTACGGCGTCGTCAGTGCGCCGGTTTGCGCGACCGCGTGGAGCGCAGTGTCATAGTACGTGGCATTCGCACGCCTCTTCGCGCTCCAGGCCGCGAGATGCGGCAGCTTGGCGGAAAGAATCGCGGCCTGCAACGAATCCAGACGACTATTGTATCCGACTTCGTCATGGAAATACTGCTTGGCACCGCCATGTACGCGTAGACGCTTGAGGCGCTCGGCGATTTGCCCGTCCTGCGTAACGATCATTCCGCCGTCGCCATAGCCGCCCAGGTTCTTCGAGGGGAAGAAGCTAAAGGTTCCGATGGTCGGAATCTCGCCAGCCATGCGCGATTCGCCGTCGACCGAGCGCCGCGCGCCGATGGACTGCGCGGCATCTTCGATGATGGGCAGTCCCGGTACCGCGAGCGCCACTTCCTCGATGGCCGCCATCTGCCCGAACAAATCGACCGGGATGACGGCTTTCGTTTTCGAGGTCCGCGCCGCCGATACTGCATCGGGCCGGATGTTGAAGGTTTTCGGTTCGATGTCCACGAACACCGGCGTCGCACCCACGTTGTGAATGGTGCCGGCAGTCGCGAAGAACGTGAACGGCGAGGTGATGACTTCGTCGCCGCGGCCGATGTCGAGGGCGCGCATCGCCAGCAGGATTGCATCCGTGCCGTTCGCGCAACCGATCGCATGCTTGGTATGGGACAGCGCCGCGACTTCATTCTCCAACGCCACAACGGCGTCACCGAGAATGAACGTCTGCGCGTCGACAATCTTCATCATGGCCGCAACGACATCGTCGCGAATCGTCGCGTGTTGCGCTTTGAGGTCTAGCAGGGGAACAGACATGTCAGAATTATAGTCTGGTGCGGAGGGGAATCGGCACTTCACATCCCGTCTTGGCGGACTCGTAGATGCCCAGTATCAGCTCGAGTGATTTGCGGCCGGCGCGGCCGTCCGTGTCGGCTCGCGCGTTGCCGCGAAGCACCGGGAGCAGATTGCGATAGTAGCCTTCATGCCCGAAGCCATAAACAGTGGGTGGAGCTG
>JBDTMO010000689.1:0-3293 GCA_039934235.1 bacterium
CATGCGGATCATCATCCTGCCTGTGGCTCTGACGAGATACCCGATAAGCCTCGATCTTGATCGCCGGACTGTCCAGGCAAGCGAACTCCCACCGGGCGACCGGAACTTCGGGAGATCACGGTGGTGCGGCAAGCTCCACAACGCACAACCCTATCCCCTGGATTCGCGTGATGAACGAAGGGTCTGTCCCAATGTCTCTCATTCCAAAATTGGAATGAGGCGGCGTTTTCACACCTGGTGCGCGCCAGAATGAGCGAGCCCCTCAACGCCGAACAAAGAACTCGCGCAGCGCCGCGGCCGTCTCAGTCGGTCGCTCTTCGGGAAAGAAATGACCTCCCGCCACCGCATGGCCCGTGACGTCCGTACGCCATGCGCGCCAGATCCCCAGCGGACCTCCCGCATCGACATACCAATCATCGAGCGCACTGTGCTCGGCCCACAGCACCAGTGTCGGACACGCGATTCGGCACCCAGCGCGCTGATCGGCCTCATCGTGCGTGACAATCGATCGTCGCGGCCGCGCGGTATTCCTTACAGATGGCGTGCACAGACGATGGATCGCTGAGCGCGTACGCGTAAACGGCACGAATCTCTGGCGGGAAACTCTCCGCGCGCGTTCCCCAGTGGGTGACCGCGTCAAATATGACCGCTTCAGGATCTGCCACGATGAGCCGTTCTGGTAGCGGCTCCGGCTGCGCGAGAAGCGACCAGGGCCAAAACGAGAGCATGAGGCGAGCATCCGCGCGACGTAATGCCTCAGCCGACGGAATGACGTCCAGCACGGCGAGCCGCTCCACTCGGTCAGGATGGTCGAGCGCCATGCGACACGCGACACGAGCGCCGCGATCATGTCCGGCGACATGAAAGCGCCTGTGGCCCAGTTGCTCCATCGCACGCACAAGATCGAGTGCCATTGCGCGTTTGGCATACGGACTATGATCCGCCAAAGACGCCGGCCGGCCGCTGGCGCCGTAACCGCGGAGATCGGCACAGACAACCGTAAAGTCGCTTACGAGCGCACATGTGCCTGCCCTGGTGCGACTGGATGTCATCCCGCACGGCGAGCGTAGCGAACCAGTGTCGGGATCTTCTGTACACGCGCTCGACGGACGCCGTAGTGCAACGATAGTAGATCCCGACACGCGCTTCGCGCCTGCAGGATGACACCGCATTGACGACGGCGGTTATCAATCAGCGCGCAACGCCACCAATGGATCAGCTAACGCAGCTCGCCGCGCCGGCAGATAGCTGGCCACGAACGCGACCGCAATGAACAGCGCCGACGTTGCCGCGAATGTGGGCACGTCGAGCGGACTCACGCCATACAGGTACGCGACGAATAAACGCGAAGTCCCAGTCGCAAGCACGAGCCCGATGACGACGCCGATTGCCGCGAGTTCCATTCCGCCACGCACGATCATGCGCTGCACATCAGCCGCTCGCGCGCCAAGCGCCATGCGCACACCGATCTCGCGCGAGCGGCGGCTCACTGAATACGAGATGATTCCGTACAGGCCAACCGTCGCGAGCACGAGCCCGAGCAGCCCGAGTGCGCCGGTGACGAACGCCGCGACGCGTTGTGGCAGCAGGACGAAGCTCGCTGCCCGCTCGAGAGCGATGACGTTCGGCCGCGGGACCGACGGATCAAGCGCACTGACCGCGCCCTCAATCACGGAGACGAGAGACGCCGGCGTACCAGTTGTACGAACTAAGAGAATGTGCTCGTCGGGCCATTCCTGCGCGATCGGAAAGTAGACGAACTCCGGCGTCGTCTCGGTCAGCGTTCCGTACTTGGCATCGCGCGCAACGCCCACGATCGTCACGCGATTGCCATTGTAGGCAAAGGTGTGACCGACAGCGCCGCCGCCGGGCCAATGCTTCTGCGCGAGAGTCTCGTTGACGATCGCGACGCGTGGGCCGCTCGCATTGTCGGTTTGAGCGAACCCGCGCCCCGCCACCATGGGAATGCGCACGACATTGAAGTAATCGACGTCCACCTGGTTCGTGCGCACCCGCGTGCCGCGAGCCTCCGCAGCAGTTGACGCGGCCGCGTCATCGAGCTGGACGTCCGTGTTGCTGTTGTCCCACTGGAGCGGCAACCCACTCGTGTACGAGACATGCGTCACGCCGGGCACCGCCTCGAGCCGCTCGCGCAGTGTCCGTGAAAACGTGCGCGCCTTCGCATCGTCATACCCCCACGATCCCAACTTGAGTGAGGCCGTCGCGACGCCAGTCACGTCAAACTTTGGGTCGACGCCACTTCCGCGCTCCAGCGCCCGGAGAAGCAAGCCGGCGGACACCAGCAGCACGAGCGAGAGCGCGAGCTGTCCGACGACAAGGATGTTACTCGCCGTGCTTCGCCGGCCGTCACCGATGCGCGTGTCATTGCGAAGGCGCGCCGTGATATCGGGTTTCGACGCGCGCAGCGCCGGCGTGACACCAAACAACATGCCGGTAAACAGCGACAACAGCAGCGCGAACGTGAACACCCGCACGTCCGGTGACAGCTCGAGTGCAAGTGGTATGCTGGCCGGGAGCGGAATGCGCTCGAGCAGATGCGTGCTCACTTCTGCGAGTGCAAGGCCTCCAATCGCGCCGAAGGCGAACAGCACGAGCGTCTCCGTCAGCAGCTGCCGCACGAGCCGCATTCGCGCTGCGCCAAGAGCAACGCGAATGGCCATCTCGTGACGACGCACGACGGCACGCGCCGAAAGCATTGCGGCAACGTTGACATTGGCGATCAAGAGAACCAGAAATGCGACGCCAAGCAGCATACCGGTGAATGCGAGCATCGCCTTTCGTGCGTCGTCAGGCAGCCCAGTCAAGCTGATGAGCCGGATACCGTCGTTCCTTCGCATCCACTCCGGCTCGACACCCTCGGCGATTCGCCCAGCAGTGAGCGCAATGAGTTCCTGTCGCGCAGTCTCGCGACTGACACCATCCTTCAATCGCCCGAACGTCCAGAGCCAACTTGAGGAAGCGTTGTCGAGATTGTTCCTGGGGCGAATGCGAGGCTGCATCATGAGCGGCACCCACGCCGACGTGATGAGCGGCGTGAAAACGCCGCGGAACTCCGGTGGTGCGACCCCAATGATGGTGAACGCCGAGCCGTTTACGCTCACGGTCTTTCCAATCGCGCTCGAGTCTCCACCGAGTGCGGTGCGCCAGAATGTGTGCGACACGACGAGAACGGGATGCGTCAGTCGCGTGACGTCTTCCTCTGGCAGAAAGAAGCGCCCCAATGCCGGACGCACGCCGAGCACGGAAAAGAAGTTGCCGCTGACGAGGTTTCC
>JBDTMO010000690.1:0-3280 GCA_039934235.1 bacterium
AGGGGAAGGCCTTTCTCATATCAACTCTGCTCCTCTGCGTCCCTCTGCGGTGAAGCAGCCTGCACGCCTCCTATAACCCAAGACCCCTCCAATGAATTCGTCGCCGCCCGCGCTGCAGGCCGTCTCGCGAGCAACGCGAGTAAGCCGTCAAGCGAGCGCCAGCGCGCGAGCCTTAGCAAGCGCACAGCGCGCGCCGTGTTCACGCCCCTCGAAAGTGCACCACAGTCGCCGATGTGATATCCGGCAACTTCAGCAACGCCTCACGAACTCCATGGCCCACCGTGCCGTCCACGCTGATCGCCGCAAGCGCCTCACCACCCTGCGCCAGCCGAGCCTGGTGATACTCCGCAATGTTCACCCCAGCGTCGCCGAGCAACGTGCCGACGCGCCCGATCACACCTGGAACGTCATGGTTCGTAAGGATGACCAGCGTGTCGCGGGGTGCGACATCCACATGAAATCCCCCGATCCGCGTAAGGCGCCCCACCGATCCTTCGGGCGCGACGCCAGCCACGGCAATCTCCTGCATGCCGCCACTCACGCTGATCTGCATCCCGAAAGGGCCTAACGCCGTCGTCTCCGAGCAGGACAGCTCCATACCGCGCCCCTCGGCAAGCGATCGCGCGTTGATCAGGTTCAGTCGCTCGACGTCGACCACGCCTTCGAGCACGCCAGCCGCCGCAGACGCGAGCAGCGCGGCAGACGCGCCCGCGAGCTCAGCACCGCACCGCAACGAAAGGCGCTGCACCGCACGCACACCACGATCAGCGAGAATCGCACGAGCGACAGCCGCCGCTCGGCGCGTGACATGTAGCGCCGTCTGCAATTCCTTCCAGTCGCCATCTCCCGCCCCCGCCACATTGATCGAGCGCGACAGCTCGTTGTGCAGCAGCGCGTCGCGCACGGCAGCGCAGGCATCCACCGCCACGTTGCGCTGCGCCTCTGCGCTCGATGCGCCGATGTGTGGGGTGAGCAACGTGTTCGGCGCAGAACGCAGCGGACTGTCTGGCGCGAGTGGTTCCTTGTTGAACGCATCGACAATCGCGCCGCGCAGCTTGCCACTCTCGAGCGCCTGCACGAGTGCCGCCTCTTCGATGATTCCACCGCGCGCCATGTTCACCGCGATCGCACCGCTCTTCAACCGAGCAAGCTCGCGTCGCCCAATCATGCCTTCGGTTTCTTCCGTGAGCGGCGTGTGCACCGTGATGATGTCCGCTTCGTCGAGCGCATCCTCGAGCGTAGTGAGCCGGCGGATCTTCAACGCGCGGAAGCGGTCGTCGCCCACATAGGGATCAAAGCCGGCGACATCCATCCCGAACGCCAGCGCGCGCACCGCAATCTCTCCCCCAATGCGCCCGACGCCCACGATCACGAGCGATTTCCCCTTGAGCTCCGTGCCGAGCAGCTGCGCACGATCCCATTTGCCGTTGCGCATGGATGTGGCAGCATGCGGCAGATGTCGGAGCAGCCCAATGATCGTTCCGAAAAACAACTCGGCGACCGCGACCGTGTTGCCCGCTGGAGCATTGATGACGGCAACGCCGAGTGCGGTGGCCGCATCGAGTGCGATGTTGTCGACACCAACACCGGCACGCCCGACCACTTTCAGCTTTGTGGCGCGCTGGAGAAGCTCCTCCGTAATGCGAGTGGCGCTCCGGCCAATGATGGCATCGTAGTCGCCAATGCGTTCCAGTAGCGCCGACGGCGGCAGCGTCGGCACCTCATCAACGATGAACGAAGGTTCCGCGGTGAGTAGCGCGACGCCATCGGCGTCAATGTCATCGGTAACGAGAATTCGAAAGGGCACGGGCGTCTGTGGTAGCGGGTATGCGCAAGCTCGCGCGACGACGGGTCGCGGGCAACCCATAGGAGTTTGTGATCACAGCGGACATATTCGAGTCCATGTCCGCCGTCTCGCGCAACGCGCGCTTACTCGATCTTGCGTCGCTGCTCTGCATCGTTGCCGGTGCCGCACTCTGCTATGCGGCGAGCCTGCGGTTCGAGGAAATTGGAAAGTACACGTACCGGCACCCCGGCCCGCGAAGCGAATCCGCGCTGGCCGCAGCGGATCGCGCACGATACCTCGCCTACGGCGGCGTTGCGCTCATCGTCGCGGGCTGTGGCGTTGGTGTGGCCGGCGCAATCGGCGTGGCGCGCCGCAAGCGCCCGTCGTCCTGAGCGCTGCGAAGGACCTGCACGTGTACTGCGTTCGAGCAGAAATCCAACCGTCGCGCCCTGGATTGCTCGTGCTTGGGCGTTCGGACCCGCAAAGCAACAACAACAACTGCTAGTCGCGGATTTCGCGGAAACAAGCGGATAGAGCAACTGCATTCCTGGTTTTTGTTTTTATCCGCGTCTCTCCGCGAAATCCGCGATAGGCAGTTGCCGTTGCAGTTCCTTCGCACGTAAGGATGATGAGGACGCAGGTGGTGCGCTGACCAGTTGAAATCGCCCCTGCACCTGCCAGCGGCTTAAGAAATCGACATCATCCCTTCGCTGACCATCACCGACGCGCCGCCCACGCGCACGCCCGTCAGCGCTCCGTCCGCCACATCGGCCTCGATGTCGAGGATACTCGGGCGACCCATCTCGAATCCCTGCTCCACGCGCCAGGTCAGCAGCCCGTTCTTGCGACCGTCGCACGGCGCGAGATAACCCGCCAAAGCTGCATTCGCGCTTCCAGTGGCAGGATCCTCCGGCACATTCAGCCCGGGAGCAAACATTCTCGCATGGAAGTCCGAGCCAGGCCTCTCGCCACCTCGGGCAAAGACGAAGATCTCCGACGCCCACGCACCACGTAACGTTGAATCCCACACATCCATTCGCACGCGCGCCTTCTTCACCGCATCGATGTCGCGCACAGCCACGAACACGAATGGGAGCCCGCACGAGAACGCGAGCGGCGGCCACGACTCATCCAGCAAGTCGTCGACGCCGAGGCCAAGCACAGACGCCATGACGGCCCGATCCGCCGTAGGCGGCCCCAGTTCGGGAAGCTTGGCCACCGACAACTGTGCGAATACCGGAACGCCGTCCTTCGCGCGTATCGCCACCGGCACCGGACCAACGCCTTCCTCGAGCACGATGTGTGTGGTCTCGCCAATGAGCGGAATGTCGCCGATGGCCGCGAGAACGTGCGCCGTACCTACCGTCGGATGTCCCGCGAATGGAACCTCCGCGCCCGGCGTAAAGATCCGCACACGCCGCGTATGCTTCGGATCTGCTGGCGGATAGACGAACGTCGTCTCCGAATAGTTGAACTCGCGCGTGACGTCGAGCA
>JBDTMO010000691.1:0-3273 GCA_039934235.1 bacterium
ATGACAACTCACTCGCTTCGCTCGCCCAGGATGACAACTCACTCGCTTCGCTCGCCCAGGATGACAACTCACTCGCTTCGCTCGCTCAGGATGACAACCACTCGCCCAGGCTAACAAACAATTCACTTCGTTCCGTCGCTCGCAACCATCACCGCTCGCGAATCCACACGATCGACGTCGGCGATGGCGAGTTCGGGCGTGGCAGCGGACGGCCCGCCGCCACTGCTTCCGCCGCGGCGGTTGCCACCGCGACTGCATTCGCCGCTGCGGTCGCTGAATCGGGCTTGGGCGGAGGTGGTGGAGCAGGCGGGTTCCGATTGAATCGCGTGAAGTTTGGAATCGCGAGCATCGGTGATCCATTGGCGAACGCGCCGGTAATGACCGTAACACCGCCCAACAGATCCGGACGCCACTCAGCGCTCAATGGCGCATCCGGCGCCAGCACGCCGTCGATGTCCTGATCCACTTTCTCGATGTTGTAGACGAGCGGCCCATAGCGCAGCGCAACGCGATCCGTATTCGCCGCAATCTTTGCATCAGCGCGCACACGCTGAATCTTCATCGGGAGCACGAATTCGATCTTGTCACCCGCGCTCCATGTGCGCGTGATGGACGCATATCCATCGATCGTCACGGGCTTTACGGCGCGACCATTCACCGACAGCGACGCGAGGCCGTCCGCGGTTGGCGTTGCTGTGTAGAGCGCGCTCACATCCCGCGTCGGAACGCGAATCTTGATCGCGAATGCCTTGCGCGCCTTTGGATTCACTGTGATCGCGACGTTGCCATTCCACGGATAGGTGGTGTCCTGCACCATCTCCACATCCGTACCGGCGACGTTGTCCACCGTCACTCGGCTTCCGGCAAACAGGTTTACCTGTATGGCGTTCGTACTCTTCGAGTACATCCAGGTGGGAAGCATCAGCAGCGTGCGCGCGATGTTGCCGGTGCAGCAGGGCACACTGTGCCACGCAGAACGCGGCGATGTTTGCGCGAGTGGATTCGTGTAGAAGAAGCTGGTGCCAGGAAGATCGAGTGCTCCGAGTAGCGCGTTGTACAGCGTCTGCTCGAAGAGGTCGGCGTACTTCGCGTCGTGATAGGCGAGGTGCAGCTTCCACTGGAAGAAGATCTCGCCGCAGCTCGAGCACGCCTCGCAATACGAGTTGTTACGTAAGGAATAGTTTGGTCCAAATCCCTCGGACGTCTCGCCGCTGCCGACGCCACCGGTGACGTAATACTTGCGATGGACGATGTTGTCCCAGAGTGATTTCACCGCGCTCTGGTAATCGACGTCGTGCGTCTCAACCGACACGTCGGCCATTGCCGAGTAGTTGTAGACGGCGCGGACGGCGTGGCCGACGGCTTCGTATTGTTGCGTGACCGGGAGATGGCTCTGGTCGTACTCGGAGCCGTTGCGCCTGCAGTCGAGCAGGAACTTTGCAAGCGCGACATATCGATCGCCCTTGCCTCCGCCTTCGACTTCGTTGACGAAGCGACCGAAGCGAACGAGGGCCTGCTCCATTTCCTGATGCCCGTCGAACCATTCCTGCTTTGGCGCCGGCCCGATGTTGTCGGCCCAGCAGTCAGACAGTTTCTTTGCAGCGTTGTACAAACGGTCGTCCTTCCGACCTGTCATCGTGTAGTGATTGATCGCCGATTCAATGAAGTAGCCAGCGACGTATCCCTCGTGATTCGCGCGCGCTGAGGGGCTCCATCGTTGCGTCCATGCTTGGGATGAGCCGCCGGGAATTCCCGGACCTCCGGGACGCGGCGTGTCGCGCAACGTGAATGCGGTTTGCAGATATCCGTCAGGATGTTGGGCGGCGAGTATTTGCGGAATCCATGCGTCGAGCGTGGCACGCATGCGCGATTGCGCATCGATGATCTGCTGGTCGCCTTGTGGGTCGACCATCAGCGCAAGGCTCATCGCCTCGACGGTCTGATGTACCCACGCGTTTGAGAAGACGTACCCTCGGTGCGCGGCGTGTGGCTCTCCGCGCAATGCCTTCGCTGCCTCGATGAAATTGTCGAGCCCTCCGTCGCCGCGACCGGCGGGAATGTCCGTGCGCGTGCATTGATCGATGCAGTGCGGAATCCACGACGTGATGAGCGCCCTGGTTCGTGCGCTCCAGAGCGGGCTCGTGATTGTGTGTCGCGTTGTGACGACGGGCGCCAGCTGCTTTGTCGGTGGCGGTAGCTCGACACGAACCGCGAGGGTGGAAGACGCCTTCGTTTCTCCATTGTTTGCTGAGACGCGCAGCACGTAGTCGCCGGTTGCGGAGAAGGTCGCGGTCGTCGTGGGCGAGCCTGGATCTGCAAACGTGACCGTTCCCGGGCCTGACACCTTGGACCAGGTCGCCTTGGGAACGGGACCCGCGGGCGCTGGAGGTGCCCCACGCGCAGGTCGACCGGCGCGGGGCGGCGTTCCATATCCTGCCCACGCGTTGAGGTACGTTTTGCCGTGCTTCATCACAACGCGATCGACACCCGCGACCGCGTTGACGGGATCGATGCGATCCAGGCGAGCGGTGAGTGCAAACGCCTTTTCGAATGCGCCTCCAAGTGGAGTCGCTATCGCGGTGACGACCATGCCCGTCGTCAATCGCTCGAGGAGCTCACGTCTCGTGAGATGCTTTCCGGAGTGCTCACGCATAGTGGGTGTCTGGATGGAGATCGTTGCACAGCCAAGGCAAAATGCGCACACTAAAGTGCAGATCCTTCGCTACGCTCAGGATGACAAGCATTGAAGTGCAGCTTCTTCGCTGCGCCCGGGATGACAAGCATTGAAGTGCAGCTTCTTCGCTGCGCCCGGGACGACGCGCATATTGAGTTACGGACGCGCGAAAGCCACGTCAACCCACGTAATCCCGGAGAGACGAGAGCCATGAAAGTGATACTCCTTTCGGCACTCATTGCGTTGGCGCTGACTGGCGACACCAGCGTCGCCTACGGACAGTCACCCGTGCCAGGCGGGCTCGCCGGCCAATGGCGGCTTGCGTTCAGCACAGTGAGCCGTTCGGATGAGCCCGAAATGCGTCCCACACCGTGGATCACTTTCACTGCCACTGTGGTTCAGGTCGACAGCGCGCTCGGTGGCGCGATGCGATCTGAAGGGCCGACCGGGCAGTTCGGCTGCAAGCTCCGTGAGGGCGTGTGCTCGGCGGGACGCATGCGCCTTTCCTGGGATGATCAGGACTGGCAGGTTTTCGAATTTCGTCTCGATCCCGGATCGACGACGAAAGGATCTGGTCGCGCGGAGATTCGGTTTTCTGA
>JBDTMO010000692.1:0-3271 GCA_039934235.1 bacterium
GGCATGGTCGCGGGGCCGGCCATCCACTGCATTTCGCTCTTCGGGTGCAAGACGGGCGCACTCTGCGCCATCGCGGTAGACGACGCGAGTGCGACGAGGCTCAGCGAAAGCAGAACACGCATGTTGTCGTCCTGAGTAAAGGCGAAGTACCGGTCAGTCAAGGGCCGCAAAAGCAACAACAACTGATAGGCAGTTGCAGTTGCAGTCGCAGTTGCAGCTTCGGTTGCTTCCGACCATGAACATCGTGCGCCGAGCGTAAATTGGCCAGCCGCCCGCTCAGCGCCGCGTGGGAAGTTTGAGCGCATGCGCACCAAGGCCCGGCTGCGCCATCAGCTTCTCGATGTCGGCAATCTCGATGGGAATGAACGCAGACATGTTCTCGTATCCGTTGTCCGTCATGAGAATGATGTCTTCAAGCCGCACCGAGAGCTCCCCGCCCTCCATCGTCATCTGTGGCTCAATTGTAAAGACGTATCCCGGCTCGAGCGTCACAGTCGGATTGCGGACGTCGTGCACTTCCATGCCGACGCTGTGGCCGAGCACGGCGCGAAGGCCCGTGCCCTCCGGATTGCGCCGATACATTTTTACGAAACCTTCGGCCGCCGCCTTGATCTTTGGATCGCTGAAACGATATCCGGCGATGATCCTGTCCATCTTCACGACGGCGGAGTCCATGATCTCGCGTCCCGTCACGTGCACGCGAATGGACGTCATCAACGCCTGATAGAGACGCAGGTAGATCGTGTAGTACTCGCGCTGCCGCGCGGTAAACTTTCCATTCGCGGGAAAGACACGCGTGACATCAGTGGTATAGTTGGCGATGTCCGGCGCCCAATCGAACTGCACCAGATCGCCATCCTTGAGCAGCGCGCGATCCTTGTGATACCAGCCCATCGGCATGTTCGGGCCGTCGGCGATGAGCGGAAAATACGACTCGCCAAACGCGCCACCGCGCTTGTAGACGTACTCGGCGGCCGCCTGCAACTCGTATTCGCGCATGCCAGGTTTCGCATCGCGCATCACTTCCATGATGCCCAGACCGCCAAGCCTGGTGGCTTCGCGAATCACGGCAATCTCGCGCGGGCTTTTCACGGCGCGGAGCGTATCGAGAATCGGGTCGAGGTTCCTGATGTCCGAGCCAGGCAGCGCTTCCTTCAGGTGCGCGACGAACGCTTCTTCGCGCGACATGCGGCCGTCCCACGGGTCGTTCTTTGTCGCGCGCACATGCGTCTGGACGTCGCTCGACGATTCGCTGCCAAGTACCTCGGGGCGGAGCGTCGTGAACACGACGCGTGCGTCGCCCGCAATCTTCGCGAGCGCCTCCCTGAACGAATCACGCGGTGCAATGGCGTCGATACCCGTCACCTTGACGGACGAGTCATTCACGCCGAGGTAGGGGCCAATCTGGCTGACGCGCTGTGGCGTGCTCGGGGTGAGGAACAGCGTGGTGCGCCTGGCCTTGCCGTCGATGATGAGCAGCGCGCGCGGTTCGACGACGCCCGTGACATAGAAGAACTGGTTGCTCTGCCGCAGCGGCGATTCGCCGGGCCGTTCCATGGTGCCCTGCATGATGGCCACGCCGTCGCCAATGGACGCCATCACTCTCGCGCGTCGCGCGGCGAACTCTTCGGGCGGGAAGGCGTCGGTAAAGCCTTGCTGCGCGCTGAGGAGCGACGGTGTCGCCAGCGCGGCGACAGCCACGATCACTGTGAGCAAACGAAGCCTGGACGTCATCGAAATCGGTGCGTGAAGGGTGGCTGGATACCGGCGTAGACACGCACGCCACAGCAAGGGTTGTGTCTTCCCGGTAATGCCAGCAGCATACGCTACGGACAATAACAATACGCGAACAACCCCACTCAATGCTTCGCATTCGACGGATCTATATCGCAGCCACCTTCTTCCTGGCGGCGCCGTTCGTGGCTGGCGCACAAACCGGTGCGCTTCGCGTCATCCGCACGTCGCCCACAAGTGATGCGACGGTTACGGCCAGGATCACCGTCACGTTCGACCGCCCGGTCGCCGGCTCGCTGGATCGCACAATTGATCCGGCGACGATTCTGCGCGTCGAGCCGGCGATTGCTGGAAAGCTCGAGTGGCGCGACCCGGTCACCATACGCCTTACACCGTCAACCACGCTGCAGCCGGACCGGTCTTACACGGTTACGGTCGCCAATGGATTTCGCGCGATGGACGGGAGTGCGCTCGCCGAGGCGTATCGCTTCACGTTTCGAGTGCAGGGGCCGCTGTTGCTCGCGGGATCACCGGTTGGACCGAATGAGAGCCGCAAGCGACACATTACACCGACGCAACGCTTCGAGCTCGTCTACTCGTCACCGGTTGACCTCCCGAAACTGTCCGCGGCGTCGTTCATCGAATTCAGTGGCACGTGCGGCGGACAACCAATCATTCGCCTTGCGGCAACCACGCAACGGCGCATCCGCACTGATGATCCATATCCCCTAAAGGAAGCGGGCGGCTATCAGCGCGATCGCGCGGCAGATTCGCTGCGACGCATCATCCAGCTCGCTCCGCAGGCTCCACTGCCCAAGGGATGTGCGGCTTCGCTGGTGGTTCCGAACGAGGTCGCCGACCAGACAACGCGCGGTTTGGCGCACGAGTCTTTCGAGACATACGGCGAGTTCCATCTCGACTCACTGAATTGCGGTGACGGCAAGTCGTGCCCAACCGGGCCGCTCACCGTGAAGTTCTCCAATCCTGTTAGGGGCTCCGAAGTGCTGCGGCGCGTGACACTCGTTCCCGCTGCAAAATTCACGATTCGCGATACCACCGCAGAGAACACGACCTGGACGCTCGACGGACGACTGCAACTGCACACCGGCTATGCGGTCATCGCGGACACCGCCATGCGCGACGTATTCGGCCAACCGCTCCGCGGGAATCCCGCGCTTGGTCTTCGCACCACGGGTTACGAGCCAGCGATCAATCACGCGTACGGCCACCTGACGGTAGAGCGAGTGGGTTTTCGCACGCTCGCCGTGGAGCATGTCAACATCGATACGCTCGTGGCCACCATCGCCCCGGTACCAGAAACGCTCGAAGCAAAAGCGTTGAGCCAGGCGAATTGGAACAGCGATTCACTTTGGCCCAAGCTGCTGCGCGGCGCCACGGTCCAACGCATTGCGGTGCGCAACATCGTGGACCGTCCGATGATCACCGGCACTCGCTTTCCAACACTGAACGCAATGACGCCGCACACGCCGACGATGTTCGCCGTGCGCATCGCCGGCCGGTCGTCGGGCAAGGACAC
>JBDTMO010000693.1:0-3269 GCA_039934235.1 bacterium
GCCGCGGCGGAAGCCGCCGCCGAAGTTGCGGCAGCAGAGCAGGCGGTCACTGATGCATTCGAGGCATCGCAAGCCGCCGAACGTGCCGAACGGGAGCAGCGCGAAGCCGCCGAGGCGGCTGCTGCGGCCGCACGTGCTGAACAGATTGCGGCGGCCCGAGCCGCGGAAGAGCGCGCACAAGCGGAAACGCGTGTTGAACCTCCGCGTGAGGAGGCCGCGCCAGTAGATGAGGCACCCGCTCCTGTAACCACCGGCTCAGCGACGACCGACGCGCCCCGCGTGGATGCGCCTCGGATCAGCATTCCAACACCACCGCCGTCGGCGGCCGCTGGCAGCGATCGGCCGCGCCCGCGTCCGATCACTCCGGGCGCGCCGCGTCCGCGCTCCGTCACGGCAGGGTCGCCATTCCCACCGCGACCGGTTGCATCGGCATCGCCCGGCGGATTTGGTGGACCAACGCGTCGCGACGATCGTCGTCCGCCAACCGGCGGTGGCCCACCGTCCGGCAATCCGCCCAGCGCCGGCGCAGGAGCAGGCGCTGGCGGCGCCACTGCGCGCGCCCGCGGGAAAAAGGGCAAGCGCGGCGCCGTCGATCAGGAAGTCGTCGACGCGAACATCGCGAAAACAATGGCGTCGATGCGTGGTGCGCCCACGCGTGGCGGCCGCACAGATCGTCGCGGTATCCGCGAAGAAGCCGAAGCGATGCGCGTGGCCGAGGTCGAGCGCGAGAAGAAGCTCGTTCGCGTCAATGAGTTCATCACGGTGAGCGAACTTGCGCAAATCCTGAAAGTGTCACCGACAGAGATCGTTGGTTTTGCATTCAAGAATCTCGGACTGATGATCACCGTCAACCAGCGCCTCGACTTCGATCAAATCGAGATCGTCGCTGGCGAGTTCGGTTTTCAAGCCGTTCGCGAGAACGAATATCAGGCGGAAGAAGTCGGCACGGTGGCCGCTGATCTTCCCGAAGAACTGGTTCCGCGTCCCCCGATCGTCACGATCATGGGCCACGTCGATCACGGTAAGACCTCGCTGCTCGATTACATCCGCAAGGCAAATGTCGTGGCTGGTGAGGCGGGTGGCATCACGCAGCACATCGGCGCGTACCACGTCGAGCTGCCGGGCGGCAGGATGATCACCTTCCTCGATACGCCGGGTCACGAAGCATTCACCGCGATGCGTGCGCGCGGCGCACAGGTAACGGACGAGGTCATTCTCGTTGTGGCGGCGGACGATGCGGTCATGCCGCAAACGATCGAAGCCATCTCACACGCCAAGAACGCCGGCGTGCCGATGATCGTCGCCATCAACAAGGTCGATCTACCGCAGGCGAATGCCATGAAGGTCAAGCAGGACTTGCTCCAGCACGGTGTCGTGCTCGAGGAGTTCGGCGGCACCACACTGAGCACGGAAATTTCGGCGAAGAAGGGAACGGGCATTGACCAACTGCTCGAGCAGATCCTGCTGCAGGCAGACTTGTTGGAGTTGAAGGCAAACCCGAACAAGCGCGCGACCGGCACCGTCGTGGAAGCACAGCTCGACGCCGGCAAGGGTCCCGTGGCCACAGTGCTCGTGCAGAGTGGAACGCTCAGGGTTGGCGATGACTTCATCGTCGGCATGTATTCTGGTCGTGTTCGCGCTCTGCTTGACGAACGCGGCAAGGCCGTCAAGTCCGCAGGTCCCGCGATTCCAGTCCAGGTGCTCGGCATGCAGGGCGTTCCCATGGCGGGCGATCAATTGCTCGTTGTCGAAGATGCCGGCGCAGCGCGAGAAGTCGCGCAGCGTCGTGAACGGCTCGATCGCGAGGCCAAGAGCCGGCGGACGACGCGCGGTGGCGTCACGCTGGAAGATTTCATGGCGCAGTCGACCACAGGGGAAGTCCGGTCGCTTCGCATCGTCATCAAGGCGGATCAGGGCGGCCCGGCAGAAGCACTTGCCGACGCACTGAGCCAGCTTGGTACCAGCGAAGTGAAGGTAGAGGTGGTGCACCGCGGCGTCGGCGCAATCACCGAGAGCGACATCCTGCTGGCGCGCGCGTCAGGCGCGATCATCATCGGCTTCCACGTGCGCCCGGACAACAATGCGCGCGCGGCGGCTGAGCGTGAAAACGTCGACATCAAGTTGTATCGCATCATTTACGAAGCGGTGGCGGATGTACGCTCAGCGCTCGAGGGCATGTTGCGGCCCGAACAGCGTGAGGTCGTACTCGGTGAGGCGGAGGTGCTCGAGACCTTCAAGGTGCCGAAGATCGGGCTCATCGCCGGCTGCGCGGTTCGCAGTGGCATCATTCGTCGCGATGGCCGCGTCCGCGTCATTCGCGACAGCGTGGAGGTGTATGAAGGCACCATTCACTCGTTGCGCCGCTTCAAGGACGACGTGAAGGAAGTGCGCGAAGGATTCGAGTGCGGTATCGGCATCGAGAACTTCAACGACCTCAAGGTCGGTGATCGCATCGAGTGCTATCGCACCGAGGAAATCGCGCGCACGCTCGAATCAGCTCCCCAGAGCTGACGACGGTTTGCCGCGCTTGGGGCGGCCGGTCCTCTCTGGACCGGCGCCCTTCGCGACGGCCTTCCCGCACCGGCCATAACCCGTGTCACCTGATCACCATCGCTCCGACCGCGTCGCTGCCGCGATGCGCGAGGAGATTGCCACCTTCCTCGCCAATGACGTCAAGGACCCGCGCATTCTCGGGCTCGTGACGGTTACCGCTGTGGAGGTTTCGCGTGACCTTCGTCATGCGAAAGTCTTCGTGAGCGTGCTCGGCTCCGACTCGCAGCGCTCCGCAACATTCGAAGGCCTGGATGCCGTTGCGGGGCATTTGCGGGGTCGCGTGGGTCGCGCCCTTCGCCTGCGCGTT
Organism: bacterium; assembly: GCA_039934235.1. Lineage (GTDB taxonomy): Bacteria > Gemmatimonadota > Gemmatimonadetes > Gemmatimonadales > Gemmatimonadaceae > AG11. Next base: position 2,861 of record JBDTMO010000693.1, read on the forward strand.
GCGCCCGAGTTCACCTTCAAGAACGACGAGAGCATCGCGCACGCGGCGCACATCGAACAGCTGCTCGCGCAAGTACGGCAGGAACTTCCGCCCGAGCCCCTCGACGCGCCGGCTTCCACTGAATCCCCTCGGCCTCGTGATGAGGGAGTCGACGACTGACGGGCTGCTCCTCGTCGACAAGCCGGCGGGGGTGACGTCGCACGACGTGGTGCTCGCGGCGCGCCGGGCGTTCGGCGAGTCGCGCATTGGCCACGCCGGTACACTCGACCCGTTCGCGACGGGCCTGCTCGTCCTGCTCCTCGGCCGCGCAACGCGCCTGCTGCCGCATCTGGACGGTGTCCCCAAGGAATACGCGGCCGTCATTGCACTCGGCAGCGAGACGGACACTGACGACCTGCACGGCGCCATC
>JBDTMO010000694.1:0-3269 GCA_039934235.1 bacterium
ATGTGCCGACGTCCTGCACAATATCTTCGCCGCGAGACATCTGGAACGCGACGCGGCGCATCTGCTCCTCGAACGCGCCGACGATCTCCCCGGCCTCGTCGGATGCTCGCGCACTCTGCTCTGCGAGCTTGCGCACCTCGTCGGCCACGACGGCAAATCCCTTTCCTTGCGCGCCCGCACGCGCGGCCTCGATGGCCGCATTCAACGAGAGCAGGTTCGTCTGGTCAGCCAATTCGCGGATGACGGCAATGAACTCCGTGATGCGCCGTACGCTGACGGCGAGATCGGCAATCTGTGACCCGCTCTCGCCAACGAACACCTTTGCGCCGACGAGCCGCTCGATCGCCGTGGCGATGGTGTGGCGATGTTCCGTCGCGATCTCCGTGGCGCGCTGGCTGGCTTCGGCCGCCGCGCTGCCATCGCGCACGACGTCCTGCGTGGCCGATTGCAGCGTGCTCGTCGCCTCGATCGACCGGTCGAGTTGCTCACCCTCTTCCGCGATGCCACGAGTGATCTCGGCAATCGTGCGCGCGACGGACTCGCCACCGCCACGCAGCGCGCGCGCAGACGCGGTGAGCGTCTCCAACTGGTCGCTCACTCGCGTCATGGCTTCGAGCAGCGGCCGGCGCAGGTCATAGATGTGCAGCGTCGTCGCCAGCTGCGACGCAAACCGCTTCATCAGCGCCACTTCCTTGTCCGTGTACGCGTCTGGCTTGTGATGCTCCAGTTCCAGGAGGCCAACCGTCCGGTCGCCAAAACGCAACGGCAACACAACGACGCTGCGCGAGAGCGAGCGGCCCGCCAACACGCGCTCGTCGCGCAGCACGTCATCCACCTTGATCGCCTGTCCGGTGGCGAGGCTTTCGGCGCGCAAGGCTGACATGATTGCGTCCGGCTCACGCGCGGGGTTGAGATAGCCTTCGCTCCCGCGCCAGACATGCAGCAGCGTATTGTTCTCGTATCGTCCGATGCGAAACTCCCGCCAATCCACCAGGCGATGCGCGAGGAGTTCGATCCGCCGAAACGCATCGGCGATTCCACCATCCGACGAGACGATCTGCTCCATCGCGAGAATCTTGTTCAATTCCTCCGCGGCGATCGACTCCTCGAGGATGCGCTTGACGAGCATCCCAGCCCCGCCGAGGACGACCCCAACAAGCGCCCAACCAACAGGACTGAGGTTGCCAAAGGCGAGCAGCACGATCGCAACCGCAATGGTCCCGGCGCCGAAGGCGATGACTTCATACCGGAGAATCAGCGATTTCTCTTCGTCGAGCAGCTTGTCGCGCAGCAGCAACGTGAAGTAGAGCAGCAGCCGGCTCGCCAGGAAGTACGTGAACACCAGCAGTGCCAACGCCGGCAGCGTATCCGCGTTGAGCTTCGTGCTTTCGGTGCCCATGGACACCGAGCCCCACGCGAAGATGCCGAATGCCGCAAGCAACGCCACGACTTCACGTCCGGCATTGATGAGGGCATTGTCCCAGCTCTTGCGCAAGAGGACCGCGTCCGCGAACGCCACGCCGACCCAGAGCGACAATGCGCTCGTCGGCGCTCCGGCGACGAGCGCCCCAGCGAGCGCCGGCATCGCGAGCAGGTTGAGCGCACCGTACTTGGTGAGCGGGATCTGCTGCGTACGGAGAAAGATGACGACGACAACGAGGACGCCGATTGCCACGGGCTGCGCGCGCCAGCGCGGGTCAACCACCAGGCTGGCGACAAGCACGGCGAAGCCGATTGCTCCAACGACACGGGCGTACCCCGTGAGGAATGAGCGCACCTATGCCTCGTCGATGGCGTGCCGCAACATGGTCGCCAGGGCGACTGCCGCATCGACACTTGCGTCGGCAGCGCGGACGATCGCGCTTCCGACAACAATTCCATCAGCCAACGCCGCGGCGGCGCGCGCATGCTCCGCGGTCGCAATGCCAAAGCCGATGCAAATCGGCAACGACGTGGCGGCGCGAAGACGCGCTGCCGTCGCGGGCAATTCGGTGGACAGTCTGGCCTGCTCACCGGTGACGCCCAACCGGCTGATGAGGTACACGAACCCCTGCCCCGTTTCCGCGATCTTTGCCATTCGTGCAGAGGGCGTCGTTGGTGCCACGAGACGAATGAAATCCAGTGGGCCGTTCGCGAACCACGCTTCGCGTTCAGGATCCGCACCAAGCGGGAGATCCGTGACGAGAACGCCGTGCGCACCCGCATCAGCCGCGCGGCGAAGCGCGTCGTCACCACCGCGCAGCAGCGGGTTCAAGTAGCTGAACAACACGACGGGGACCGACAGGTGGGCGTCAGAGATGATCTGCAACACCTGATCGAAGCGCACACCCTGATCCAATGCTCGCTGCGAACTTGCCTGAATCACCGCACCGTCGGCCAGCGGATCCGAAAATGGCACGCCGACTTCGATGACGTCCGCACCCGCGGCCTCGAGCCCCTGCAACAGCGCAACGCTGCGCACCGGATCCGGATGTCCGGCCGTCACGTATGGTACGAACGCCTTGCGGGATGCGTCCTTCAGCTCGGCGAATCGCCGTGCAATCGCGTCAGATGAAATAGTCGCCAACCCTGATGCCATACCGCTCGGGGTTCTCCGTCTTGATGATCGTACGCAGGAACACGTTTTCCGCGCTCTGCTCGGCCAGATCGTGCAGGGATCCGGGATGCAACAAGTTGCCTTGCTCGTCGCTGATGATGCGGACGATCGGGCGCGACAACATTTCGGGAATCGGATTCGCCGCGTGGACGATGCCGAGCTCGAACGTATCGAGGATGACTAGCGTGCCCACCGGATAAATCCCGGTGAGGTTGATGAACGCTTTCACGACCACTGGATCCATGCCGCGGCGTGGATTGTCGCGCATTTCCATCATGACCTGCGCCGGTGTCAGCGGCGTCGTCTGGTAGGACCGACGCGACGTCGCGGCATCGAATCCGTCGGCGACCGCGACGATCTTGCTGAACATGCTCACCGATCGCTCGCGAATGGGCCGAGGGTAGCCAGAGAGATCGATCTTCATGTGGTGCTCGTGCGCCACGATCATCGCGCGGTATGGAAGCTCCTGCTGCCCGCGCAGTTGAAAGAGTGCCAGCGCACCAAGCCACGGGTGCGCCGCGACCAGCCGCCATTCATCGTCGGTAAGACCGCCCGTCTTGTTGAGGATTTCCGATGGAACGCGGGACTTGCCGATGTCGTGGAACAGCGCAGCCATACCCAGATCGTACAACTGGATTTTGCCGAGCCCAAGGCGCTTGCCCAGCGCGACGGA
>JBDTMO010000695.1:0-3264 GCA_039934235.1 bacterium
GCGCGAAGCGAGCGAGGAGCTCGTCGCGCGGAATGCGTCCACTCGCAATTCGCGCCTCGCGCGCCGTGAGCATTCCCACCTGCGCGTCCCAGCGCACGGCGGCAAATAGTGCGCAGACCGTGCTCGAGTACTCGCTGAACGCAATGATGCGCGTGCCCGCATGCTGTGCGCGAAGCCGTCGAATTGCCGCGACGCGCGCGTCGTCTGGATTTCGCGTGGCTCGTAGCACAGCGACGAGCCGCTCGACTGCCTCAGCGTCGTCATCCAGCGCCGCGCGCAAGTCCGCGAGCGCGTGCGTCGACGATGTGCCGTGCATCAGGATCGCCGGAAAGCCCAGCTGCACGACATCTTCCGCGGCGAACCAAGCGCGCGCCTCACGACGCGTTGGAGTCCGCCCTTCATCGACGCCCTGGGCAATCGCAATCGCAAGCCGCCTCCGCGAACGCAACGCGCCCTGCAGCGCTGCTCGGCTCGACGCCCATGCACGCACGAGCCCGATGGTTCGCAATGCGCCGGCGTCGCCACCATCGAGCGGCCTCGCTGGCGCCGGCAAGTCGAGAATGGCGCGGAGCACTTCGCCGTCGTCCGCGTCAATCGTCAACCATTCAGGCGCAACCACGGTGGGCATGCCGACATCGAGCGCGTCGTCACCACGGATGACGAAACGCGCGAGCGCATCGGCGTCGAGCGAAAACGCGCGCTCACCATGAAACAATGCAATCTGTGCGGACAGGTCTCTCGCGCGATTCTGCAGGGGCGTCGCGGAAAGAAGGACGACTGGCGCCAGCGCGGCTAAACGGGTGAGCGCCGCATACCGGCGCGTTGTGGGAGTGCGAAAGTGGTGCGATTCGTCGACGATAATTCCGTCGAAGCACTCCGTATCAAAGGAGGCATTTGGATTCAGCGGCGCGAAAGACGAATGAGTCTCCGATTTCAAGCCGCGGCTCAACGCCTCATGCGAAACGAACGCGCAGGATATGCCGGCTCGCTCGGCGGCAGCGCGCCACGTGGTGCGCAGCGACGCTGGTGCGATCACGAGCGGATGCCGCCACTGTCGAGCCAACGCGAGTGCGACATACGTCTTGCCACGTCCAACATCCTCGCCGATGAGGCAGCCGCCCTCCCGTTCGAGCGCACGCGTCCCCCTCGCCACGATGCGCCGTTGGTCATCGCGCAACTGCACGCTGCCCAACGCGGCCGTCGGCAGATTCTCCAGGCACGCAGCGGCGATCGCCGCGCGCGCGGCGCTCAGTCGCGCGTCTGAGAATGACACCAGGCAATCAACGGAGCCATGTCTCGGCTGCGTAACCGATAGGCGCGACACGCCGCGACGAGCAGCTCTTCACTCGTCGGCACGCATCCATCACGCGCGCGTTCGGCAAGCGGCGCAAGCACGGCACGCGCATGAGGCCAATCACTTGGCAACGGAAGCTGCGCAACCGTCCACGCCAGATATCGTCTCCAGCCCCCGCGCGCCGGCTCGGCAATGGCATTCAGGAAGGCAGCAGCAAGCGGAGAGTTCAACAACGTCGTGAATGCGAGCGCGTCGGTCACGTCGTCGAAGCTCACGACGTAGCAACTATTGAGGGGCACGGTTAAGTCGCCCGCCAGGAGTAGCGCGGCACGTGGTGCGCGCCCGAAGTCGCTCCACACGACGCGAGGGCGCGAGTAGTCCGCCGCTTCCGTGCGAAAGAGCGTCCACCAGACAGCGCTGCCGCGGCGATCGGTGCGATTCGTAAGCCGGCGTCGCCACGGTGAAAGCCATTTCGCGGCGCCTGGAGGCAGCGCGCGCAATACTCCGCCTATTGTCGCGTGCGTCCACACGATCGCGCTGCGCGATGGTGGAATGCTCCAGGGTTCAACGGCTTCGCCGCGCAGCAGGGGACGCAGGAGATCACGCTCAATACTGCCGCGACGTCCGCCACACTCGACATCGATAACGTCCGCGCGCTCTGCGATGGCGTCAACCACGAACGCCTCATTGCACCCGCACTTCACGCCAAGCGTCGCCCTACCAAGGCCACTGTTGCCGAGTGGTGTGCCGCGGGCGATGACGCGGTCGAAGGCTGTGCGGACGTCGGGAGGCAGGAGGAGCCAGGGGCTCGCTGCATCGTCGCGCACCAGACGAATGGAGGCAGCGGGAGCGCGCCACGTGATGTCGAGCGACAGGCGCTTTACGGCGACCTCCGCCTCGCCGTGCGGCACACGGTTCCGAGTCGCGATGACGACCGAGGGATAAACCGCCGCGTCAAAGGCAGAAGGTGCTTCCGACCAATCTTCCACTACCTGCAACTGCATGCGCGTCCCGAGCAATTTGCGAACGCCCCCGCCGGCAAGCGAACGCCAGAGCTTGGCGGGGAGCAGCAGCGCAATGCATGCCACCGGCGACGCGAGGCCAATGCTGCGCTCGACGAACAGTGACGCGAGATCGACCTGTGCAGAGAATCCGCGTGACGCGTGTCCGCCGCGTGAGCCAGGCTCCCACGCCGCTTCGCGGAATACCGTGTACCGTGCCTTGAGCGCGACGCGTGCGGCCGGCGGAATGTTGTGCAGTCGAACCCACGGCGGGTTCCCGATGACCAGATCAAAGCCAGATCGCGCGTGCGCGGCACCAAAGTGCGACGGAAAGGAAAATGGCAACGCGCCACCATCGGCGATGCGGCGCCGTTCGCGGCGCAAGGCAGCCGCACGTAAACGCTGGGTGCGCATTGCCAGTCGTTCTTCGACACCCGGCTTCACGCGTTCACCAAAGAGATCGGAAGCGCGTTTTGCGAGGAGCCGTTCGCGCCGCAGATCTGACAGGGCGCTGAGTTCGCGATCGATGACCGCCAGCGCACGGCGTCGTTCCTCCCGTGCGAGCGCACGCCTGAGCGGAGCCTTGCGCGGGCCTGCGGCGCGCACGTAGCGATCGCGCAGACGAACGAGCACCGCAGGCGGGCCAACGAGTGATGGCGGCTCCGCAAAGGCGTCGCCGGACAGCGCATCGCCGACGCGAACGTTGCAGTCCAGGTTGGGGAGGGGCGGTACCGCAGACATGCGCGTCTCGTCGCTCTCGATCACGACCGAGAGCCAGAGCCGCAACTCGCAGAGCCAAACGGCGGTGGGATTGACGTCGACGCCGTGAATGGTGCGTGCGAGAATGTCGCGTCGAATTGCCGCCATGCTTCGTGCGTCGCCAGCGGCACGGTGCAGGTGCGACAGTCGTTCCAGCACAAAGACGAGAAATGCGCCGGAGCCACAGGCAGGATCGAGCACGGTAAAGTT
>JBDTMO010000696.1:0-3262 GCA_039934235.1 bacterium
CCTTCGCGACCGTCACCTGCGGTGGGGCGGCTGCCGGCGGCGCCGCTTGCGCAGCGCAGCCAGCGAGGATGGCGGTGAAGGCCAGTGCCGCCACGGAGTGCTTGATCGATGTCATGGTTCGCAACCAGAGAGTGTGACGTCGCCAGTTCCCACACCCACTGCGTCGTGATCGGGTGGACGAGCGACTTGCTGTTTTCAGTCTTAGGTGCGAACTTAGAAGTAGTTATAGTCTCTTCAAGTAGACAGTTTTTTCTGCTGTAGGCAGTTTATTCTGACGTAGTATGTAAATTCGTACTACCCTAGCGACCAGCGAGCAGAACGATGCGGATAAGCAAGAAGAAAGAAGCGGAATGGAAGTGCGACCCATCGTATTCGTGCGCGGTGGAAGTCACGCTCAGCGTCATTGGCGGAAAGTGGAAATTGTTGATTATTGGGCAGTTACACCGAGGCGTCTCGCGATTCGGCCAACTGAAGCGCGCGATCCCTGGCGTAACCCAGACCATGCTGACGCAGCAACTTCGTGAGCTTGAGGAAGACGGCGTCGTGAGTCGCACGATCTTTCCGGAAATTCCGCCGCGCGTCGAGTACGCCATGACCGAGTTCGGCAAGACGCTCGAATGTGTGCTCGCCGTGATGGGTCAATGGGGCGAGAACTACCACGAGATGGTGCGCGAGAAAAAGCGCATCGCGCGCGGGCTCGAGGCCACGCCGGATGGCGAGTCGATTCCCGCCGTTGCGGATCTTGCTGGCGCGTAGCGCGGTATTCGACACCATTCCGTGCGAGCGCTACGTTTCGCGCTCTTGCCACCCCAACGAGAGCTACTTGCGATGAGATCCCTCAGTTACTCCGTTCTCCTTGCCGGCGCCGCCACGATGCTCGGCACCCCCGCTCGCGCGCAGCAACCCGCCGCGCCCAAGCCGGCCGATACAGAGGCGTGGTCGCCCGTGCCGCGTGTTGTCACAGCGGGTACGACTGACCGTGACGCGCCTTCGGACGCAATTCGCCTGTTCGACGGTCGAAATCTCGAGGAATGGGTCAACACGAAAGACAAGTCGCCCGCAGGGTGGACCGTCGCTGACGGCATCTTCACCGTGAACAAGCCGGTGGGCAACATCGAGACGAAGCGTCGCTTCAAGAACTACCAGCTTCACATCGAGTGGCGCATTCCCAGCAACATCACTGGCACAGATCAGGGTCGCGGAAACAGTGGAGTGTTCCTCGCGTCGACCGGCGACGGGGACGGCGGCTACGAGCTGCAGATTCTCGATTCCTACATGAACACGACGTACGTCAACGGCCAGGCGGGAAGCATCTACAAGCAGGCAATTCCTCTTGTGAATGCCAGCCGGAAGCCCGGCGAGTGGCAGACGTACGATGTGATCTGGACAGCGCCAACGTTTGCAGCGGATGGCGCCGTAAAGACGCCGGCGTATGTCACGGTGCTGCATAACGGCGTGCTGATCCAGAGCAACTTCGCGCTCAAGGGAGAGACGCGGTACATCGGCGCGCCAACGTATGCACCGTATGAGTCTGCGCCCATCAAGCTGCAGGCGCACGGCGACAAGAGCGAACCGATCAGCTTCCGCAACATCTGGGTGAGGGAACTCTAGTCCGATTGGTGTTCGCCACGCGAGGAAACATCCGCGCGTGGCGGACGTACCAGAAAGACTCAGACGGTGGCTATCCCTCAGCTCATTCCCACAAATGCGCGTTCATTCGTTCAGCCAGATCGCTCGACTCCTGTCCTTCTGCGCAGCCTCGTGCGTGCTCGCAGCGTTGCCTGCGTTCGCGCAGGACGTCGGAGGCAAGTCGCGCGGCACCAATATCTCGATGGGCTCGACCGGCGATTCCACCGCGCATGTCGTGTCGCGCCTGCCGCTCAAGAGCGCGGCATTCTCCATCGTGAGCGAGGACGGGCGGTCGGCGCTGCTGCTCATGGATACGACCATTGTCGCACAACTGACCGATCGCGGCTTGGCGGCCCTGCATCAATCGGCCGATAGCGCCGCGAAGAGCGACAAGAACGAAAATGTGTTTGCCCGCATGGTGGCGGGCGCGGTAGTCGGGGCGCTCAAGCCGATGTTGGACCACGGCGTCGCGTATCATTTGCGCGATCTTGGCTCGGCGCAGTACGAATCCGGTCGTCTGATGCTGCGCAACAGGAGTGGCAAGGAAGTGTTCGGAAAGATGAGCATCAACGGAAAGGATGTGATGGAGAGCTTTTCGCCTCGCGATGCGACGGAGTTTGCGCGCCGAGCCAAGGCGGCGAGCGTGAAGCTCCAGTCATCCTGAGCGAACAGAGCGAGTCTGCTGTCATCCTGAGCGAGCGGAGCGCGTCTGCTCAGGGTGGCGACGGGTCGCGAGTCTGCTGTCATCCTGAGCGAGCGGAGCGAGTCGAAGGATCTGCACCCAGTTGTGGCGCCAGATCGTCCCACCCAGGATTTGTACGCTCTATCAACTCGATCTTTTTCCTCCGCACCCAGCGCTTCAGCTGCTTTTCGCGGGCGATGGCTGCGTTGACGTCGAATGTCGTTCGCAATACACGAGTCGCGAGATATAGTATCGCGCCGTAAAAGCATGCGACGCGGTGCGATGCCAGTGGAGACGCACGGCGAGATGGCTCGTGACGCCGATGTAGAGCGTTCGCGAGCGGCTGGCGAGAATGTAGACGGTGTAGGTGCGCATTTCTGCAACCTCGCTTGCGCTACCCAGCGTCGCGGCATCATTCCTACTCGCTCACTGGCCAATATCACGCGGACGCGGGGGGTGCAGATCCTTCGACTCGCTGCGCTCGCTCAGGATGACAACGAGTGCCGCGCTCGCTCAGGACGACACGTCATGAATTCAATCCTCATCGTCGGCTCCGGACACCTGGCATATCGCACACGCATGCTCGCCAGTGCGGAAGGCTGCGAGATTTTGCAGCTCCCCCTTCACGCCATGCGTGCAGTCGATGGTGAGGGGTCGACGTTCGACGTCATCACGAGTGCGCTGCAGAACATCGACCTCGATGCGCTCGCGATGGTGTTCCTGGTCGACGACCAGGACCAGCGCAACCTGGAATTGCTCACGGCACTGATCTCGTTGAACCAGTCGCTCCCAATCGTCGCGTCGCTCTTCAACGAGAACATCGCGCCACATCTGCAAGCCGCGCATCCGAATGTGCGGATTCTCAATCCGGCGAAGATCGCGGCGCCTGCGTTCACGAGCGCACTGCACACACCGCTGACGCACTCGCTCCGCTACGTCCCGGCGAAGATT
>JBDTMO010000697.1:0-3260 GCA_039934235.1 bacterium
TTGTCATCCTGAGCGAGCGCAGCGACAAGGTTGTCATCCTGAGCGAGCGCAGCGACAAGGTTGTCATCCTGAGCGAGCGCAGCGAGTCGAAGGATCTGCACCACTGCGCATCCATACATAAGACTAGGGCAAGTTGCCCTTGCGCGGGCTAACTTTCCAGCATGACGATCGTTGAAGCTGTGCGCTGGTCGGCGCGCGAAGACGCCGTGGACATCATCGATCAGCGCCGCCTTCCCGGCGAGCTCGTGCGGCGCGAATTGCGCACGGCGGATGACGTTTGCGATGCCATCGCGACACTTGCAGTGCGAGGAGCGCCGGCAATCGGAATCGCTGGCGCGATGGGACTCGTCGTGGCGCTCGCACCACATGCGGACGAGAGCCGCGAAGTGTTCCTCGAAAAGCTGCACAGGCTCAGCGAACGTATCGGGGCCGTGCGACCCACGGCCGTAAACCTGCCATGGGCGATGAAGCGGATGCGCCGCATCGCGCATGACACGCACGGCAACGCGCGAACGCTTCTCGATGCCTTGCAGCTCGAAGCAACAACGATTCTCGACGAGGATCGCGCGATGTGCCGGCGCATCGGCGAGCACGGACTCACACTCCTGCCAGCGAATGCACGCGTGCTCACGCACTGCAATGCGGGTGCACTGGCCACCGGCGGAATGGGCACCGCGCTCGCCCCGATCTACCTCGCTGCCGAACAGGGCAACCGCGTCACGGTATTCGCCGACGAAACGCGCCCGCTCCTGCAAGGCAGCCGGCTCACCGCATGGGAACTGACCCAGGCTGGCATCGACGTCACCGTCCTCGCCGACAACATGGCCGCCTCGTTGATGCGCAGCGGCGCGGTGGATCTCGTGATCGTTGGTGCAGATCGCATTGCCGCGAATGGAGACGTTGCCAACAAGATCGGTACCTACGCGCTGGCTCTCGTCGCCAAGCATCACGGCGTGCCGTTCTACGTTGCCGCACCGTGGTCTACCCTCGACGCAGCCACGCCGACAGGTGACGACATCACCATCGAGCATCGCGGCGCACATGAGATGCGGGAGTCCCACGGGCAGCCGACAGCGCCCGAGGGAGTATCCGTCTACAATCCGGCGTTCGACGTGACTCCCGCAGACTTGATCACGGCCATCGTCACGGATCGTGGCATCGTACGGGCCCCGTACTCGTTCACCGCGCTCTGGCACGACGACTTCGCTGCAGTGTAGGATCGACGATGCCTCGTCCCCGCCCTGAAAAGTCACTCGGCCTCGCACGCGCCCTCGACGCGCATTGCGAAAAGCTGAGCGCGTGCCGTCGTTGCGCACTTGGGCCCGGCATCATGCCAATCGTGTCACTTGCTCGCGCCCCCCGCGCGATGCTCGTCGGGCAGGCGCCCGGGAAAACCGAGATGGCTGGCGGCCGAGCGTTCGCGGGCCGGGCGGGCCGGACACTTTTCAAATGGCTCAACCAGGCAGGACTCGACGAACGAACCGCGCGCGAACTGCTCTACATCGCAGCCGTCACACGCTGCTATCCGGGTCCACACAAAGGTGGCCGAGGCGACCGGGTGCCATCGCCGGCGGAGCGTGCGCGTTGCGGGGTCTGGCTCGCGGATGAGCTAAGCATTGTTCGTCCCGCCGTCATCATACCTGTTGGACGCCTGGCAATCGACCGCTTCCTCGGCTCACTTCCGCTGGATGAGGTCGTCGGCAAGGAGCACGACGTCGAACACGAAGGCGGGCGTTCGATCGTCATTCCGCTGCCGCATCCGAGCGGAGCAAGCAGTTGGATTCACCCGGCCGAGCATCGCGAGCTCCTGAACCGGTCGCTCGAGCTCATCGGAAAACGACTTGTCGCACCAGGAACCAAGACGCGGAGCGTGGCCTGATGAATCGTCTGTGGCTCGTCTTTTCACTTGCACCAGCAGCAGCCCCGGCCGATCACTGGTTTGGCGGCGATAAGCTCCAGCATTTCTTCACGTCAGCGTTCGTCCAGAGCATGTCGTACGGAACACTGCGCACCTCAGGGCTGGATCATGGAGCGGCTCTGGCCGGTGCAACGGCCGTGTCCGCGGTGGTGGGAGTGGGCAAGGAGGTGCACGACCTTCGTGCGCGTGGAGAATTCAGCGTCCGCGACCTCACCTGGGACGCCGCGGGGGCAGGGGCCGCGACGGTTCTTCTGGTCAGGACGAAGCGCTGATCGTTGTGGTGTAGGGGAAACGCCGAGCGGAAGTACAGTCCGGTGGCGTTATATTGGCGGAGATTCCTTTCCTCAAAATGCGAGCGCAGTCGGCATGACATCGGCTCGAACGAAATTCCTCATTGGCGGCGCCCTCGTTCTTGGCACGGCCGGGTATCTCATGGCGACGTCCATCAAGGACACCGGCATGTATTACCTCACGCCAACCGAACTGGCAACCAAGCTCACGGCTGACCCGACGTTCCGGAACACCGGCGTGAAGATTGGCGCGCGCGTCGTGCCTGGGTCGATCACCCGCGTACCGGGCGGCAAGGAGTACGCGTTCAACGTGACTGATGGCGCGAAGGGCTTCCCGGTTGTCTACCGCGGTATCGCGCCCGACACGTTTACCGATGGCGTTGACGTCGTCGTCGAGGGACGCATGGGCGAAGACGGAACGTTCCACGCCACCACACTCCTCGCCAAGTGCGCTTCTCGCTATGAGAACGCGCCCGCCGGCGCGCCAGGCGGCGAGAAGTACAAGCAGACGCCGGGCTACAAGGCCGGGGTAAAAGCGTGATCCTCGTTGGCGAGCTGTCGCTCTGGGTCGCACTGCTGATGGCGGCCTGGGCGGGGGTCACTTCGTTTGCTGGCGGGTCCATGGGCCGCGACGACCTCATCGCGAGTGGCCGCCGCGGACTGTACGTCACGACGCTGATGATCATCCTCGCGTCGGCCGGACTCTGGACCGCGTTGCTGACCCACGACTTTTCGCTCAGCTACGTCGCGTCGCACACCAGTGCGAACATGCCGAAGATCTACGTCTTCACGGCATTCTGGGGCGGGCAGGCGGGGTCCATGCTCTTCTGGGCGCTGATTCTCGCCTGCTATTCGTCAATCGCCATCTGGTCCGTGCGCGAAAAGGCGCGTGAACTCGCGCCATTCGCCTGCGGGACGCTCGCGCTGATCCTGCTGTTCTTCATCGCGACAACCTGCTTCAAGGCGAATCCATTTGATCGGCTCGCGTTCGTCCCCGCGGACGGAAAGGGCATGAATCCCCAACTCCAGAATCCTGGAATGGCGATTCATCC
>JBDTMO010000698.1:0-3251 GCA_039934235.1 bacterium
GGAACTCGGTCGCGTCCTTGCGGATGCCCGCGAGCTCGAGGGCGCTTCCCATCGTCCGCGTGCGAGGGTCGGTGAAATAGCCACCACGGTGTGCGGCGTGGTGACCGAAGCGCGCGGGCACCAGCATTTCGACCATTTCCCCGATGAGCGACTCGTGATCATAACCGAAGAGACGCTCAGCCTGCGAGTTTACAAGCGCGATACGCCCATTGGGGTCGACCAGGACGATCGCGTCCGGCGCAGCCTCGAGGACACCGTGTAAACTCGTCCGGAGCACTTGCGCGTCGCGTTGATACTCCTCGGCCGTTCGCACGTTTGCGTCCGCTTAAGGGAGACGGTCTGGGCGTCGTTGGCAATATGACGCATGAGGTTGTAGAGCGTTAGACCGGCACGAGCACTAGGGGTATTGCCCCAGTCTGGTCCGCTTTATTCGCTTGCAATCACGATGCCCACGCTAATGGCAAAGCGTACGAGGCTCGCGAGGTCGTGAATGTTCACCCGCTTCATCACCTCACCGCGATGCGTTTCTACTGTCTTCGCGCTCAATTTCAGTCGCTCCGCAATCGCCGGTGTGGTATGGCCTTCCGCGACAAGACGGAGCACCTCGAGTTGCCGCGGACTCAGGTTCATGAGGCGTGTTCGCACCAGCAAGCCCAATTCGATGGCTGGCACCAGGCGCGCCAAGTCGTTCTTGAGGACGACGTCCTCCGCACCAGCGCGCATGGCGGAGACAATCGTGCCCACGTCGACACTTCCGCTGACGACGATGACGGGGACGGCGGGGCGTATCGCCTTCGCCATCTTGATGGCGCTCTTCGTATCGAAGTTCGCCACGGAATGGTCGCACACCACAACATGCGGATTGAAGTCCCCGAGCGCCTGCTCGAAGTCCTGGGCTGAGTCCGTCCGTTGCGCGGTGATTTTCAGGCCACTGCGTTCCAACTCGTGACGCATTAGCTCGGCATCCGCCGGACTATCCTCGAGCCATAGCACACGAAGGTTGCGCCGAATCATTCACCGCTTCTCAGTAGGCCGCGCGAGTCTGTTCGCATCAGGTATCGCAGCAGCGCACAGGACTACGGCGCCCGGGCAGGACTTTGGCAGCGATAGTGCGAGCGGCAGACTAGCGAACGGCTGTAAGCATGTCCATCCGGGGATGCCCCGAGTGCCACTTAGGTTGCGACGCGCGTGCGACGTTCAGCCGCATTACGTATGCCCAGTCTGCAGTTTCGCCGAGCGGTGGGCCCATTTCCAGTGATAATTCTCATGCCAAGTGTGCTGGCCGCGCCTCGCCACAAAGTTGGGCGCGGTCAGCAACGCTTGCCGCCGCCAATGATCGCATCTTGTTTTCGTGCAGCGCAATCAATCGCTAACCAGTACCCAACGGGCAATCGTTCGCTGCGTGGCCACGTGCAATCAGTTGTACGATGTAACCACGTAATCTTGCATCGGCGTCAAGCACTGGCCAGCCGCGCAATGTCCTCACCTGTGCGACGTTGCGCGGCTCTTCTGTCTTCGAAGGTATTGCGTGCGCTACGCTCAGAAGAAGCCGAGCGCATTCGGGCTGTAGCTCACCAGGAGATTCTTGGTCTGCTGGTAGTGGTCGAGCATCATCTTGTGATTCTCGCGACCAATGCCGCTTTGCTTGTAACCGCCAAATGCGGCGTGGGCGGGGTACAGGTGGTAGCAGTTGGTCCACACACGCCCTGCTTTTACCCCGCGTCCAACGCGATAGCACGTGTTGATATCGCGCGACCACACACCGGCGCCAAGACCGTACAATGTGTCGTTGGCGATGGCGATCGCATCGTCCATGTCCTTGAACTTCGTCACGGATACCACCGGTCCGAAGATCTCCTCCTGGAACACGCGCATCTTGTTGTTCCCCTCGAGAATCGTCGGCGTCACGTAGAAACCGTCTTTCAGCTCTCCGCCCAGCAATCGACGGAAGCCTCCGGTCAGCGTCCTTGCGCCTTCGTTCTTGCCGATGTCGAAGTAGCCAAGAATCTTCTCGAGCTGCTCGTTACTCGCCTGCGCGCCGATCATCGTCGACGCATCAAGTGGATGTCCCATTTTGATCGCCTCGACGCGCGCCACGGCGCGCTCCATGAAGGCGTCATAGATCGACTCGTGCACGAGCGCGCGCGATGGGCAGGTGCACACTTCACCCTGATTGAGCGCGAACATTGCAAACCCTTCGAGCGCCTTGTTGAAGAATGCGTCGTCGGCCTCCATCACGTCAGGAAAGAAGATGTTCGACGATTTCCCTCCCAGTTCGAGCGTCACGGGGATGAGGTTTTCGGACGCATACTGCATGATCAAGCGCCCGGTGCTGGTCTCGCCTGTAAATGCCACCTTGGCGATTCGCTTGCTGCTGGCCAGTGGCTTACCTGCTTCCACGCCAAATCCTTGCACGACGTTCAGGACGCCGGGCGGAAGCAGGTCGGCGATGAGTTCCACGAACGCCATGATGGACACCGGCGTCTGCTCGGCAGGCTTGAGCACGATCGCGTTTCCGGCGGCGAGCGCCGGCGCGAGCTTCCACACCGCCATCAACAACGGGAAATTCCACGGGATGATCTGTGCGACGACGCCGAGTGGTTCGTGGAAGTGGTAGGCCACCGTGTCGTCATCGAGCTCGCCCGCCGACCCCTCCTGCGCGCGGAGTACACCGGCGAAATAGCGGATGTGATCGATCGCGAGTGGGAGGTCGGCGGCCATCGTCTCGCGGATGGGCTTGCCGTTGTCGATCGTCTCGATGACGGCGATGGCTTCGAGATTCTGCTCGAGTCGGTCGGCGATCTTGTTGAGGATGACCGAGCGCGCGGCCGGTGACGTTTTCCCCCACGCGGGTGCGGCCGCATGGGCCGCGTCGAGCGCGAGCTCGACGTCTTCTTCCGACGAGCGTGCGACCTCGCATAGATGCTGTCCCGTAATCGGCGTGGCATTCGAGAAGTAGCGGCCCTTCACCGGTGCACGGAACTGGCCGCCGATCCAGTTCTCATAGCGCGATTTGATGGGAATGGTGATCGCGTACTTGCGCGCGCCTTCAGGCAGCGTCGCGTTTACACCGGTGGTCGGCTCAATGGTGGCAGACATTTGCGATTCTCCGCTGAATCGGGTGAAAGGCAGCGCGCGAGTGTCGCGCGCCGCAACACCAACCCGTCATCGCAAGCCTGCGTCCCGTTTGTCATGCCGGTGTGCTGATCGGCTAACCCGTTGGTGCGTATGCTGTTACGTAGATCACATCG
>JBDTMO010000699.1:0-3245 GCA_039934235.1 bacterium
GTCTCCGAAGTGCCCGCCAAAGAGGGACGCGCGCTACTCGTCGATCGTCATGATACGCATGACCTCATTCTCTTCGGAGCGGAGGGCGGCGCCAGCGTAGGACAGATGGAGGTTACGGCAAGCACAGCGTTCGTACGACGTAGGTCGCCGGCGGGCGAGATCGAGGGGATGGCGCTGTTCGGCGGTGGCGCCGGGCTTGTCGCCGGCCCGCTCGAATTTCGGGTGACAACGGGTGCGGAAGCAGTGCGTGGTACGAACGGTTGGACGATTACGGGCGATGGCCAAGTGAGCGAGCGCTCGTGATCCGATGTGCGGTGGAAGGCTGGCTGGAATCAAACCTTACCCGATTCTCGAGGTCGTAGCATGTGCGGCATCTGCGGAATTGCGCTCTCCTCTCGTTCGGGCGCTGAAGTTCAGCGTTCGACGATAGAGCGCATGCGCGATGTGATGGTGCATCGTGGACCGGACGGCGCGGGGATGTTCGTGAAGGGCCGCATCGGTCTCGGGCACCGCCGCCTCAGCATCGTGGATCCGGCGGCTGGTCATCAGCCCATGGCCAGCGACGACGACGCGGTTCAGATCATCTACAACGGGGAGGTCTATAACCACCCCGAGATCATGAAACGCCTGATCGCGAGCGGCCATTCCTATCGCACGCATTGCGACACGGAGACGGTGTTGAAGCTGTACGAGGAATTCGGCAGCAGGGCGCCGACTCACCTGCGCGGAATGTTCGCGTTCGCAATCTGGGACTCGCGAAACGAGACGTTGTTCATTGCGCGCGACCGGTTCGGGGTAAAGCCGCTCTATTACGTCGTCGCTGACGATGGCTCGCTTTATTTTGGTTCCGAGATCAAGTGCCTGGTCGCCGCCGGGGCAACTGCCGCGACGTTCGATCATGCATCACTGCCGGAATATCTCTCCAGCCACTCGACATTCGGCACCGATACCATGTTCGCCGGTGTCCGCCGGCTCGAGCCCGGTCACACGCTCACATGGCGTGATGGCGAGATCACGATCGAGCAGTATTGGGACCTCAGCTTCGCGCACGAAGGCGAAGACACGCGCGACGAGGCCGCGATCATCGCTGAGTACGACGAGATGTTTCGCGATGCTGTCCGGATGCGCCTCATGGCCGACGTGCCGCTCGGCACGTTTCTCTCCGGCGGCATCGACTCCGCGGCGATCACGGCGGTAATGAGCAGCCTGATCGACGAACCAGTGCGCACGTTTTCGGTTGCATTCGCGGAGCGCGATGCGAACGAGTTGTATTACGCTCGCCTGGTGGCCGACAAGTTCCGCACCGAGCACCGCGAGGTTGTCGTGTCACCCGCCGACTTCTGGGATGCCCTGCCCCAGATGATCTGGCAGGAAGACGAGCCCATCGCGCATCCGTCGAGCATTCCGCTGTACTTCGTCTCGCGCCTTGCGGCCGAGCATGTGAAGGTTGTGCTCACTGGCGAGGGAAGCGACGAGGTACTTGGCGGATACAACCGCTACCGCGTCACGATGTACAACATGCGCTTCGGCTCGGCGTATGAGGATTTTGTGAGTGGTGGTGCGCGCTCGCTCATTCGTGGCGCGATCGGGTCGCTACCGCGCGCATCGCGCATCCGGCAAAAATTGTCACGTACGTTCCTCACGCTGCCCGCCGACGTGACAGCGTTGTACATGGATAATTTTGCTGTCTTCTCGCGCCAGCGTCTCGATGAGTTGTGGTCGCCCGCGTTGCGCCAGGAGGTTGGTGCACTCTCGCCCTACGCCACCGCAGAACGGTACTACGAGGCCAGCGACGCGGGCTCACTGCTGAACAAGTTGCTGTACGTCGATACAAAGACCTACCTGCACGAGCTGCTCATGAAGCAGGATCAAATGAGCATGGCTGCGTCGATTGAAAGTCGCGTGCCCTTCCTGGATCATCATCTCGTCGAGTTCGCGGCGCGCATGCCGGAGAGCATGAAGGTGCGCGGGATGACCACGAAGTACGTGCTTCGAAAGATCATGACCGGAGTGCTGCCGCCAGAAATTCTGACGCGTCGCAAGATGGGGTTCCCTGTGCCTGTCGGCGCGTGGCTGCGCGGTCCGTACCGCCATGTGCTCGATGAATTCGTCCTTGGCCCACGCGCCCTGGCGCGCGGCCTCTTCGACGAAGCGGCGCTGCGTCGTCTCGTGGCGAGCCATACATCGGGTGAACAGAACCATTCGGAGCGACTCTGGTCGCTCATCAATCTCGAGATCTGGCAGCGCATGCAGTTCGATGGCGAGCCGCTTGAAGATCTCCGCTCTGCCATCGCACGTCCAGCCGCCGTTTCCTTCGCGATGTCTGCGTAAGCGCCGCCTTTGTCATCCTGAGCAAGCGAAGCGCGTCGAAGGATCTGCACTTTCCCCTGTCATCCTGAGCAAGCGAAGCGCGTCGAAGGATCTGCACTTTCCCCTGTCATCCTGAGCAAGCGAAGCGCGTCGAAGGATCTGCACTTTCCCCCACTCTTTAGAAATGTCGAACTCCGTTAGCGTTTTTGGTCTGGGCTATGTGGGCTGCGTGAGCGCAGCATGTCTCGCGCGCGAAGGACATACCGTCGTTGGCGTGGACGTCAGCCGCAGCAAGGTCGAAATGATCCAGCGCGGCATGGCGACGATCGTCGAAAACGGCATCGGCGAGCTCGTGTCCGAAATGGTCACCGCGGGAACACTCACGGCCACGACAGATGTCGCCGACGCGGTGATGCGGACAGAGATTTCGCTCGTCTGCGTCGGCACGCCAAGCCAGGCGAACGGCGGCCTCGACCTGACGTACGTGCGCCGGGTCGCGGCGGAAATCGGTGCGGCGCTCAAGAACAAGAGCGCCTGGCATGTCGTCGTCATTCGCAGCACGGTGTTGCCCGGTACCACGGCGGATATTGTCACGCCAATTCTCGAAGCGGAGTCGGGCAAGAAAGCTGGCGTGGACTTCGGCGTCTCGATGAATCCCGAATTCCTGCG
This sequence comes from bacterium, assembly GCA_039934235.1. Taxonomy (GTDB): domain Bacteria; phylum Gemmatimonadota; class Gemmatimonadetes; order Gemmatimonadales; family Gemmatimonadaceae; genus AG11. Next base: position 2,980 of record JBDTMO010000699.1, read on the forward strand.
CGAAGGCACGTCCATCAAGGACTTCGACGATCCACCTTTCACCGTGATCGGCGCCGCAGACGACCACACCGCCAAGACCGTCGGTTCACTCTATGAGGGACTCACAGCGCCGGTGCGCGTGGTGCCGCTCGCTGTCGCCGAGATGGTCAAGTATGCGTGCAACAGCTTCCACGGGCTCAAGGTCGCTTTCGGCAACGAAATCGGGAGCATTTGCAAGGCGCTCAACGTGGACAGCCACGAAGTCATGCGGATTTTCTGCGAGGACA
>JBDTMO010000700.1:0-3245 GCA_039934235.1 bacterium
GAAAACATCGCCGAGCCGATGTATTGCCCCATTGCGTACGTCGACGTTGCGCGTCCACGCTCGCGCTGAGGAAACCACGTGGTCACGACGCGATTGTTTACCGGAAAGGCTGGCGCCTCTGCGAGACCGACCGCAAAGCGCAACCCGAACAGCGCGCCGAATCCGCTGACGAGTCCGAGTCCCAGCGTCGAGGCAGACCACGCAAACTGCGCGATGCCGTAAATCAGTCGCGAACCGAATCGGTCCACCAACCATCCGCCGGGAAGGTTGGCGATCGCGTAGCTCCACGCGAACGCAGAAAAGAGGAGCCCCATCTGCACGGGGCCAAGCCCGAGCTCTTTCGAGAGAAAGGGCGCCACGATCGACAGGTTGGAGCGGTCGACGTAGTTGATCGTCGTTGCAAGCAGGAGCAACGCGAGCATTCGGTAGCGAACGCGCGTCGGCTTCACCATGTCATCGCGACCATAGCCAGCCACATGCCGAGTACGGCAGATCCCGACAGTCGCTGCGCTCCCGCGGGATGACAGTGTTGCATCCTAGTGAATCTCCGGCTCAGTGCGAGACGCCGCGCCGCGCGTCGTCTCGAGAAAGTCGAAGTCGCAGCCGACGTCCGCCTGCTGAATATGTCCGGAGTAGAGCAGTCCGAATCCACGTTCGAACTTTGGTTGTGGCGCGACCCACGCCGCGCGCCGCTCCGACAGTTCCTCCTCGCTCACCAACAGGGACAGCAACCGCGCGTGCACGTCGAGCTGAATGAGGTCGCCATCGCGCACAAGCGCGAGCGGTCCGCCGACGAACGACTCCGGCGCGACATGCAGGACGCACGCGCCGTAACTCGTTCCGCTCATGCGCGCATCGGAAATGCGCAGCATGTCGCGCACGCCCTGCGCGAGCAGCTTCTTCGGAATCGGGAGCTGACCCCACTCCGGCATACCGGGGCCGCCAAGCGGTCCGGCGTTCTGCAACACGAGCACGGACGACGCATCAACGTCGAGCGCGGGATCGTCAATCCGACTCGCCATGTCGTCGTAGTTTGCAAACACCACCGCAGGCCCGGTATGCGTAAGCAACGCTGGATCCGCGGCAGGCGGCTTCATCACCGCTCCGCGTGGCGCGAGATTGCCATAAAGCACCACCAATCCATCTGATTCGATGAGCGCGGTTGAGCGGCTGCGAATCACATCTGCATTCACGACCTGCGCGCCTGTGATGTTCTCGGCAAGCGTCTGCCCATTCACGGTGAGCGTGCTGCCATCGATCAGGTCGCCCAACTCGACGAGCAGCGCACGCAATCCGCCGGCGTAAAAGAAATCCTCCATCAGGTATTTTCCCGCCGGCCTGATGTTCGCCAACACCGGCGTGCGGCGCGCGATGGTGTCGAAGCGGTCGAGATCGAGTGTCACGCCAGCCCGACGCGCCATCGCGACGAGATGGATGACGGCATTGCTCGACCCCGACAACGCAAGCACTGTCGTCACGGCGTTGTCGAACGAGGCCTCCGTAAGAATGTCACTGGGTTTGAGATCTTCCCACACCATGTCGACAATGCGCTTGCCCGAGAGCGTCGCCATTTGCGCGTGCCGAGAGTCCGGCGCGGGGATCGACGAAAAGCCTGGCAGCGTGAGGCCGAGTACTTCGGCGGCGCTCGTCATCGTGGAAGCGGTGCCCATCGTCATGCAGTGTCCCGGCGATCGCGCAATGCCGCTTTCGATACCGTTCCACTCCTGCTGCGTGATGTTGCCACATTGCAGCTCGGCCCAATACTTCCACGTATCCGAGCCGCTGCCGAGGACGACGCCATTCCAGTCGCCGCGAAGCATGGGACCCGCGGGAAGGTAGATCGCCGGCAGGTCCATGGAGATGGCGCCCATGATGAGCGCCGGCGTCGTCTTGTCGCATCCGCCCATGAGGACGCAGCCGTCTGCTGGATACGAGCGGAGCGTCTCTTCCGTCTCCATCGCGAGCAGGTTGCGATAGAGCATCGTCGTGGGTTTCTGGAACGTTTCGGCAAGCGTCATCACGGGGATTTCAACGGGGAATCCACCTGCCTGCCAGATGCCGCGTTTTACCTCGTCAACGCGCTGCTTGAAGTGACTGTGGCACGGGTTGATGTCACTCCACGTGTTGAGGATCGCGATGACGGGCTTGCCGGCATAGTCCGAACTGACATAGCCCATTTGCGCGGTGCGCGAGCGATGTCCGAACGACCTGAGATCATTGACGCCATACCAGCGATGGCTGCGCAACTCCTCTGCCGACTTGCGACGACGCTGGTTCACGCGACCGCGAGTTGTTGGTCATGCTGCCTGAGCGCACGCGCTGCTTCGCCGACGACCTGCTGCTGTTCCGCCGGAAGGTTTGAAAGCATCGGCAGCATCGGCCCCATGTCAGCGATGCCGGCAAGGGTGACGGCGTCGTGCAGCACGCGGATGGGACTGAAGGCATCGCGACAGTCTTCAAGTGGGAGGAATGCGGAGCGTTCCTCCTCCGCCTCGTCCCAGCGCCCAGCCTGCATTGCGGCCAGGATCTTCATCGAGCTGCGAGGGGCGACGCAGACGCTGCCAGAGGTGAACGCCTGCAGGCCAAACTCGTGAAAATGCACGACGGCGGGACGCTCACCAATGCCACTGACGACGAGCGTCGGGTCGACGACGTCGAGCAGCGCCCGGAGATAGGGGTCGTGCGACGGGTTGCTGCGCACGGTGCCGTATTTCACGGCACTCACGAGGCCGTCGTTCGCTAACGCCGCGACCGTTGCCGGTTCGACGTAGTTGTCCGACTTGATATACATGACAATGGGCCTGCCGTACCGCTCGGCAAAATGGCGCACGCCTGTCGCGATGCCGGCTTCGGTGGACGGAAAGCTGAGCGGCAGGATCATGACCGTGGGAAAGTCGCGCGACTTCAGGAGGTCCGCCTGGTCGAGCATCTTGCCGAAGTCGGGGCCGACCGATGGGATCATCCAGCTGTCGTCGCCCGCCGCGTCCTCGAGCAAGTCGAGTAACTCGGGAAATTCACCTATGCCGACGTTATAGAGATTTGCATTGCCGCCGTAGAGTAGCGACGAAACGCCGCCGTCCTCGATGTAGCGAATCATCGCGCGGTTGGCCTCATGATTGAGCCTGAGGTCGGTATGCCGCGCGAGCGGTGGCACCGCGATAACGGAGGCGGCGAGGTCGGCAGGAGTAACGGGAGTCGTCTTCACGTCAACAGGCGTCCGAGGGTGCGTTGCCGCAGGAAGGGGC